>NZ_JAGDFV010000006.1 GCF_017497985.1 Meiothermus sp. CFH 77666 | reverse complement strand
CGCCATCACCGTACTGAACTTGGCTTTACCGCTTGGTGGGCTTACCTCATCATCGCCCTGAACCTCATCGCTGCTTCCCCAGACCTGTGTATAGCTGACATCGTTTTGTGACTAGCACCAGTGATTAGATACCGCAAAGCTACGTGCGCGTGCTGAGCGAGTGGCCAATAGCCTTCAGCGCTACAAGCCCGAACTGAGCCTGATGGAGACCCTGATTGAGGAGGGCCGGACCTTGATGGAGGCCCGGGACTACCCCCGCGCGGCTCAGTACTGGGTTACCCTGCTGCAGGCCTGGCTGCCTCATGCCGAGCAGTTCGAGCAAAACGACGAGAACGGTGAAACCCTGGGCTACTTGCAGGAGGCCGTGGAGGCAGCGGGAGAGGTTTTTTCGGAGGTGCAGAACCCTAGTCTCAGGGCCGAGCTGGTGGAGGTCTTGTGGCGGGCCTACGTGGCGGATCTAGAAATTGGCGGGTTGGACCTTGCCTACGCGGTTCCAGAGCAAATTGCAGCCTGGGCTACCCCAGAGGAAAGGGCCCGGGTACTGGAGTGGGCCAGAGCCCAGATGGCTCGGACGCAGGGCTTTGTAAGACAGGAACTGGGAGGGCTGATACTCAAACTCTCGGACAAGATGGACAACGAGGGTTATCTGGAACTCTGCCGCCAGAGTGGCCGGAGTGAAGACCTGGTCAAGCGTCTCCTCGAGCTCGGGCGGGTAGAGGAGGCCAGAACCGAGGCGGAACAAGCCTCGTTAGGAAAGCCTGGGCTGCGCGACCATTTCTTGCAGCAGTTCGTCGAGCACGGCTTTGGGTCGCAGGCCCGAGCTATGGCAGAAGGCATGCTCAGGACGCGCAAGGATCGTAATTTACAGCGCTGGTTGTGCGATTACCTGCAGCAAGAGGGGGACTGGGAAGAGGCCCTCTGGCTGGCCGAGGAGATGTTTTGGGCTTCACCGACCCTTAAGGGCTACCTCGAGCTGGCCAAACTCTCTGGAAAGCTGGGCCGCTGGTCCGAGCGGCAGCCGCTGGTACTGAAGGGCCTGGAAGAAAAAGGTGCATGGTCGCTGCTGGTCGAGATTCACCTGCACGAAGGGCGACCCGAAGAGGCGCTTCTGGCTTACCGCAAGGCAGGAGAGACCCGCAGCACGTTCTGGTCAGGCTGGTTGCGAGTGGGCCTGGATGAACTGGGATTAAAGCTGGCCCAGGCCCTCGAGGACACCCAGCCCCAGGAGGCCCTGAGCATCTACCGCCAACAGGCCGAACGCCTGATCGAGTATCGTTCCCGCGATGCCTACCGCGAGGCATCCCGGCTCTTCAAGAAGGTGCTGGCGCTGTACCAAAAGCAAGGCCAAAAGGCAGAATGGCTGGCTTACGTTTCGGGGCTCAAGCAGACCCACGCCCGCTTGCGGGCCCTGCAGGAGGAACTCAGCCGGGCGGGGTTGTGACAGGGGCCCCCAAAGCTTGGACTCGAGTAATCTTCGTCTATTTTGAGCCTTCTGACTACAGAAAAGCTTGGTTCTGGACAGAGTAGCGGCTGCCTGGATGCGCGGTTTGTGAAGAGCGCGATAATCACCACCTCGTGCATCGCGGAAGATTGGCCATATAGCCAAAGCTGATGCCACACCCCTGCGACACCACACGCCACTTGCCCACATACAAACAAGCGTTTGTTAGAATACCTGACATGAAAATAAGCAGCTATGCCGCCGGGGCCTGGTACCAGAGCCCCGCCGAAGGAACCCTGGTACGGGACGCCGTCTATGGAGAGCCGGTGGCCCAGGTCAGCAGTGAGGGGCTCGACTTCAAGGCCATGGTCGAGTACGCCCGCAAGGTGGGGGGGCCCAACCTTCGGCGCTACACCTTCCACGAGCGGGCGGCCATGCTGCGGGCCCTGGCCCAGTACCTGCTGGAGCGCAAGGAGGCTTTTTACGCCCTCTCCTACAAGACCGGGGCCACCCGTTACGATAGCTGGTTCGATATTGACGGGGGCATCGGCACTTTTTTTAGCTACTCGTCGCTAGCCCGGCGCGAGCTGCCCAATGCGCGTTTTCTGGTCGAGGACGACCCCCTCACCCTTTCCAAGCAGGGTACCTTCCTGGGCCGGCACATCCTGGTGCCCAGGGAAGGGGTGGCGGTACACATCAACGCCTTTAACTTCCCGGTCTGGGGGATGCTGGAAAAACTCGCACCGGGGCTTATTGCGGGCGTACCGGCCATCGTCAAGCCGGCTACCCAGACCGCCTACCTGACCGAGGCGGTGTTCAGGGCCATGCTCGAGGCCAAGATCCTCCCCGAGGGGGCCATTCAGCTGGTTTGCGGCGGGATTGGCGACCTTTTCGATCACCTGAACGAGCAGGACAGCGTGACCTTCACCGGCTCGGCGGCCACCGGACGCAAGCTCAAGACCCACCCCAGCCTGATTGCCCACTCAGTGCCCTTCAACATGGAGGCCGACAGCCTCAACTGCGCCATTCTGGGCCAGACGGTGGAGCCGGGCGACCCCGAGTTCGGGCTTTTTGTGAAGGAAGTGGCCCGCGAGATGACCGCCAAGGCCGGGCAGAAGTGCACCGCCATCCGGCGGGTGATTGTACCCCGCGAGAAGACCGAGGCCGTACTCGAGGCCCTCAAGCAAGAGTTGAGCCAGACCCGCCTGGGCGACCCCAGCCGCGAGGACGTGCGCATGGGGCCGCTGGTGGGGGCTAACCAGCGGGCCGACGTGCTGGCTGTGGTCGAGGCGCTCAAAGCGCAAGGCTGTGAGGTGGCCTGGGAGGGCTCGCGCGAACTGCTGGGCGGCGACTTTGAAAAGGGCGGCTTCATGCCCCCCACCCTGCTCTTTAGCCCCAAACCCTGGGACTCTGCCGCCCACGACCTCGAGCCCTTCGGCCCGGTGGCTACCCTGATGCCCTACGAAAGCCTGGACGAGGCCGTTGCACTGGCCCGCCGAGGCCGGGGGAGCCTGGTGGGGAGCGTGGTGACCTACCAGCCCGAAGAAGCCCGCGCCCTGTTCTTTGGACTGGCTACCCACCACGGCCGGATACTGATTCTGAACCGCGAAAACGCTAAAGAGTCCACCGGCCACGGCTCGCCTTTGCCCCTGTTGCTGCACGGGGGGCCTGGAAGGGCCGGGGCCGGCGAGGAGCTGGGCGGGGTGCGCGGCATCAAGCACTACATGCAGCGCTGTGCGGTGCAGGCTGACCCCACCACCCTGATGGTGCTCTCCCAGGAGTACGTGCGGGGAGCCCGGCTCAAAGAAGATGTAATCCACCCTTTCCGCAAGTACTTTGAAGACCTGGAGATTGGCGAAAGCCTCCTCACCCACCGCCGCACCGTAACCGAGGCCGACATTGTGAACTTCGCCAACGTGACGGGCGACTACTTCTACGCCCACGTGGACGAGATTGGCGCGAAGGACTCCATCTTTGGTAAGCGGGTGGCCCACGGCTACTTCCTGATCTCGGCGGCGGCAGGGCTGTTTGTAAGCCCGGCCCCTGGGCCGGTGCTGGCCAACTACGGCCTCGAGAACCTGCGTTTTATCGAGCCGGTGGGGATGGGCGATACCATCCAGGCCCGCCTCACGGTCAAGTCCAAGACCGCCAAAGACCCCAGGCCCGGCGAGCGGCCCACCGGCGTGGTGACCTGGGCAGTCGAGATTACCAACCAGGACGGCAAAACCGTGGCCCTCTACGACATCCTGACCCTGGTGGAGCGGCGGGGTAGTCCGGCTGCTGGATAGCCTCGTCCATATCCACCAGAACCCTTTTCCTTCTCCCCCTGCGGCAGACGGTGGCGACGCCCTGTCGGCAGGGTGGGAGAATGCGTCAGAGACATAATTGTTGCGCTCTTCACGAACGTGGCCGCCCCCGAAAACAAGAAGGGACAAGCAGACGTGCCTCACCCCGGTGAGGCACGCTTGTCTGCGTTGTGTCCGGGCCCAGACGAATGATACGCATCCAAACGTGGCCCGGTCCACGAGAGCCTGGGTTTCGAGTTTTCAGGCAGCCACTGTCCCGTCCAGGGAATGGTTTTCTTGTGGTTGAGTGGCTCAAAATAAGCGAAGAGCCTTCTATTCTCAGTGGGTCAGCACCTTTCGCACCGCCTCGAGCACCCGCTTGGCGTCGGGGCGGTAGTAATTTTCCACCGCGCTGAAAGGGGGATAGGGGGCGTCCCAACCTGCTACCCGCACGATGGGGGCTTGCAGGTAGTCCAGGGCTTCTTCGGCAATGCGGGCGGCAATCTCGGCCCCAAAGCCGCCGGTGCGCATGGCCTCGTAGACCACCACTGCGCGGCCGGTTTTCTGCACCGACGCAACAATCGTTTCGGTATCGAGGGGAACCAGGGTCTCGAGGTCCACCACCTCCAGCCCCACCCCTTCCCGTGCCGCCACCTCGGCGGCTTTCTGGCAGACCTCCACCATGCCGCCGTAGCAGAAGAGGCTGGCTGCCTGGCCTTCGCGCACCACTCGAGCCTTGCCCAGGGGCAGGGTGTAGTAGCCTTCCGGCACCTCGCCCTTCACCCCCCGGTAGAGCTTGATGGCCTCGAGGAAAAAGACCGGGTCGGGGTCTTCGATAGCCGAGAGCAATAGCCCCTTGGCCCGCTCGGGTGACGCAGGAATCACCACCTTGACCCCCGGCACGTGGCAGAGCACGGCCTCGGGGCTATCGGCGTGCTGCTCGGGGGTTTTCACCCCGCCACCGTAGGGCGCCCGAATAACCATCGGAACCGTAAAGCGCCCCCGGGTGCGGTGGCGCATCCGGCCCAGGTGCGAGAGAATCTGATCCAGGGCCGGGTACAAAAAGCCCGCGAACTGAATCTCCGCTACCGGCCTGAGCCCGGCCATGGCCAGCCCGATCCCAAAGCCCACAATACCCGACTCGGCCAGGGGAGTGTCAAAAACCCGCTGCTCGCCGTACTTCTGCTGCAAGCCATCGGAAGCCCGGAAGACCCCGCCCATCCTACCCACGTCCTCCCCAAAGACCACCACCCGGGGGTCTTGGGCCAGGGCCAGGTCGAGGGCTTCGTTGATGGCCTGTACGTTGTTCAGAACCCGGGTCTCGCGCTCGGCAATCATGCTTCCCCCCGCAGATACTTCCAGGCGGCCAGTTGGTCGGGCTGCATCTCCAGGTAGACCTGCTCCACAATTTCCCAGGGCCTAGGCTCTTTGGCCTGGTCGGCCTCTTCCACCGCAGCCAGGAACTCACCCTCGAGTGCCTCCGTGAGTTCGGCTTCCTGCGCCTCGCTCCAGAGCCCCAGGTGCAGGAGGCAGTTTTTCATGCGCAAAATGGGGTCGCGCTTCAGCCAGCGCTCGGTTTCCTCCTCGGTGCGGTAGCGGCTGGGGTCGTCGGAGGAGGTGTGGGGGGCTACCCGGTAGGTGAGGGCCTCGATCAGGGTCGGGCCTTCGCCTTGACGGGCCCTGGCCACGGCTTCCCGGGCCACGCTCCAGACCGCCACCAGGTCGTTGCCGTCCACCGTGACCCCCGGAATGCCGTACCCCTGGGCCTTCTGGGCAATGCGCTGCACCTTCATCTGCTTCTGGGTGGGCACGCTGATGGCCCAGCCGTTGTTTTGCACCACCACCAGCAAGGGGGCGTTGAACACCGAGGCAAAGTTCAGCCCCTCGTGGAAGTCGCCCTCGGAGGTGCCGCCGTCGCCGATAAAAACCGCCGCTACGGCATCTTTGCCCAAAAGCCTTTGGGCATGGGCCACGCCCGCCGCCTGGGGGATCTGGGTGGCGATGGGAATGTAAAACTGCACCATATTCACATCGGGCGGTGCGCCCCAGCCTGCCGGGTCGGCCCGCCAGCTCAGAATCAGCTTGCTGATGGGCATCCCAAAGGTAAGGGCCGCCGCGCTTTCGCGGTAGCTGGGCAGAAGCCAGTCGTGGTCGGCCTTCAAGCACAGGGCCACCCCTACCTGGGCGGCCTCCTGGCCCCGAAAAGGGGGATACACCCCCAGCCGCCCCTGGCGCTGCAAAACCAGCGCCCGCTCGTCGAAGTGCCGGGCCCGGCGCAGGGCCCGGTAGCCCTGGAGTAACTCCTCGTGGCTCAGGGGTATGTCCCGCAACGGTTTACCGTGATCGTCGAGGTATTGCACTGTGTCCACGTTGCTCAGTTTAGCCGAACTCGAGTTAGCAGTATGGGTTCAATCTGCGATGTTTGCAGAAATATTTAACAAACATCGTATCGTGAAAATAAGTACAGCATCGTCAAGGAGCCTATACATTCTGGCGAATGTTGGCCCGATCACTCGCCAAGCAGTCTCTCAAGCGAACCGCCCTCTTTGCGAGGAGGCCAAAGGCCGACGAAGCAATCCAGAACAAATGTGCCATATACCGGCTGGGTAGGGCGATCTGGATTGCTTCGCATCCTGCGGATGCTCGCAATGACTTCCTGTATTCCAGTGAAGATGTACAGGCATCTATACGACTGTGTAGTAAGTGCTCTGTCGTACAAATACCCGTACAGAGGTGTTTATTGCGGCACGGACTATGCAGTACGCTCTGGCAAAAGCCGTAGCAGAAACCTTTTCGTTCCTCCCCTACAGCGTAGGGGAGGTCAGGAGGGGTTGCTGAACAGCGCCTTCACACAGCACGGTTCAGGGCCTTGCCCAATACCCTCCCCTGCCCTCCCTACGTGGTAGGGAGGGGGTTTTAGGGCCATAGCTCCTGGAACCTATCGAAGTGTATGGGTATCTCTACGACGCTGTAATAAGTGCAATTCGGAAGCGTAGGGACACTATGTAGCGTTGAACTGAGAACAGGCTCAGGAATGAACCTTTTTCAGATAGCCCTCGAGCCGCTCCAGCGCCTGTTCGATTTCCGCCTCGGTCTTGCAGAACGCGAAGCGGACAAGGCCTTTGGGTGCGGGGTTCTGGATGTAAAACGCCGAGCCGGGAATGATGGCGACCCCCCCCTCGCGCACCAGGGTTTCGGCGTCTAGCTCGGGCAGTAGGGCGGTCAGGAAGTAGCTGCCTGCAGGGGCGAAGGTTTGCAGGCCCATTGCCCGCAGACCCTGCTCGAGCAAATCCTTGCGCCTGCCGTAGCTCTCGCGGAGCTGCTGGTAAAAACCTTCCTTGCGGGCGATGGGCAGGGCCTCGGCCACGGCGGCCTGGAGGGGAGCCGCCGAGCAAAAACTGCTCCACTGACGCATGCCGGCCACCTGCGGAGCCAGACCCGGCGGGGTCAGAATCCAGCCAATGCGCCAGCCGGTGGCCTCGAGGCGCTTACCCGCCGAACCCACGGTAAAGACCCGCTCGGGGGCGAGTTCGCGCAAGCGGATGGGGGGCGGCCCGAAGTAGAGCTCGTCGTACACTTCGTCGCTGATGATCCAGAGATCGTGCTGGCGGGCCAGGGCCACAATCTGCTCGGCCTCGGTACGGGAAAAAACCGAGCCGGTGGGGTTATAGGGGTTGGTCAGCAGCAGGGCCCGGGTGCGTACCGTAATGGCCCGCTCCAGCGCTGGCAAATCCACTTCCCAGCGGTCGGTCAGGCGCATCGGCACCATCACCGGCTCTGCACCGGCAATGCGGGCCTGGGGGATGTAGACGTCAAAGTAGGGCTCAAACATCACCACTTCATCCCCAGGGCCATACAGCGACTCGGCCAGCGCGTGCAGGGCCTCGGTACCCCCTGCCGTAATGACCACGTCCTCGGGGGCCAGGCCTAGGTCCTGGGCCACGGCCTCGCGCAAGCGGGGCAGGCCGATGGGCGGGGTGTACTGGTCTACCGTGCCGATGGCCCGCCGGGCTGCCTCCTGCAAAAAGGCCGGGGGCGGATTGGAGGGAAACCCCTGCCCCAGGTTGATAGCCCCATGCTGAACCGCCAGGCGGCTCATATGGGAAAAGATGCTCTCCTTGGATAACTGGGTGCGGGGGTGAAGGTTAGCCATGCTAGGCAAAAGTCTACCGTAAGGGACATGTGCCAAATAGATATTGACCGCGAACGTCCGCTACTCCCTGCAAGGATATTTTTGTAGCCCTCAGCGCACGGGCTTACAGCCCTGAACCAGTATCTTTCCGGTGCGTTCGCTCATCAGGAGGGCTTCTTCGGCGGCCCCACTGCCTTTGGTCCACCACGAAGCGCGGCCATCGGAATACTTGACCCCCGAGGCTGCCGCTACCTGGAACAAGGGCCCGTAGGTCTGGTTGTTGAACACCACCCCCACCCGGTCGAACTGGTTTTGATAAACAGCCCGAACCTGCACGCCCCCAGCGCAGCGGTAGGTTCGCTGCACTACATCCGTCGGCTGGGCCAGGGCCAGAGTGGAAAGGAGTACGCTCATCATCCAAATTCGCATAGTCACTCCTGTCAGGCGGTAAGCAGTTGCAGATAGTCCCCTAGCTTCAGGCTGGCCCCTCCTACCAGGCCGCCGTCTATGTTGGGCTGGGAGAAGAGGGCGGTGGCGTTGTCGGGCTTGACCGAGCCCCCATAGAGGATACGCAGCTCCTCCGCAAAACCCGAACCGTAGCGGGCGATCAACCAGCCGCGAATGGCGCGGTGCATGGCCTCGGCGTCCTCGGGGGTGGCGGTCTTGCCGGTGCCAATGGCCCAGACCGGCTCGTAGGCAATCACCAGATGCGAGGCCGATGGAGGGTTGACCCCCTCGAGGCTTCCTTCCAACTGTCGCAGGGTATATTCAACATGTTCACCGGCTTCGCGGACATGTAAGGGTTCACCCACACAAAGGATAGGGGTGATACCTTGCTCCAGCAGGCGCCTGGCTTTTTCGGCTACCAGGGCATCGGACTCGGCATGGTAGCTGCGCCGCTCGGAGTGCCCCACAATGGTGTATTTGCAGGCCAGATCGGCCAGCATTCGGGCCGAAACCTCGCCCGTGTAAGCCCCCTCCGGATGCGCCGATACATCCTGTGCGCCCCAGGAGACCCCGTGACCCTCGAGCACTTCCGAGGCATAGGGTAGATGAGTGAAAGGCACCAGCAAGGCCGGCTCAGCCTGGGTGGGGGGCAGTTGGGCGATTAACTCCCGAAACCATTGGCGGGCCTCAGAGGGCGTTTTGTGCATCTTCCAGTTTCCGGCTACCAGTCGTTTGCGCATAGATATTTCAATCATACGCCAAGGCTAGAAACCTCCTGCTACTGGCCTGGTCTTTCGCCAGGCTTTTATCGTTCTACCCTTTCCCTCTCCCCTTGCGGGAGAGGGTGGCGACAGCGCTGATTAAGTTGCGCCCCTATAAGGTCTAGAGATGAATCCAGGCTGCGTTAGAAAATCATGCTCTGTGCGCAATACCCGAATGATTTTCGATCATGCCATTATCCAAAACATTGACGGGAGGCACTTAGTTTGGCGCTCCTTTTGCCAAATGAAGCAATTCTGACGGTAACCGCTGTCGCCGGGTGAGGGCTTGAAGCGACGATGCTCAGGCAAATGATAAGAGCCTGGGTCTTTCGCTGCCCATGCGTTGCAGAAGTAGGTAAGGTCAGTCGCATCTGACGAAAACACAGCCTACTGGCAAAAAAACGGTAGACTTTTGACATGATTCAAAGCCACATCAGCCCCAAGGAGCGGGAATCCTCTCCCTTCAAGCAGAATAAAGATGCCTGGGTGCGACTGATAGCCGATTTTCGCACCTCGCTCGAGCAACTTCGCCTGGGCGGGGGCGCCAAAGCCGTGGAGCGCCAGCACGCCAGGGGACGGCTGACCGCCCGCGAGCGCATTGCGGCGCTGATAGACCCGGATACCGAACCGGAGGAAATCCTGGGTTATGCCGGCTGGCAGATGTATGCCGACTGGGGGGGTGCGCCCGGAGGGGGCGTGGTTACGGCGATTGGCAAAATTGCCGGTCGGGACTGGATGATTGTGGCCAACGACGCCACCGTGAAGGCGGGGGCCTTTTTCCCCATCACCGCCAAAAAGGTCATTCGGGCCCAGACCATTGCCCTCGAGAACCACCTCCCCACGGTATACCTGGTGGACTCGGCGGGGGTCTTTTTACCCTTGCAGGACGAAGTGTTCCCCGACCAGGACGACTTTGGCCGCATCTTCTACCTGAACGCCCGCATGAGCGGGATGGGCATCCCACAAATCTCGGCTATTATGGGCAACTGCGTGGCCGGGGGGGCTTACCTGCCCCTCATGACCGACGCCCTGATCATGACCGAAGGCTCGGGGCTGTACCTGGCGGGCCCCGCCCTGGTCAAGGCGGCCATTGGCCAGGACGTGGGTTCGGAGGAACTGGGCGGGGCGCGGATGCACGCCGAAGTCTCCGGCACGGTGGACTTCTACGAACCCGACGATGCCTCCGCCATTGCCCGGATTCGCACGCTGGCTGCGCTGTATGCCCGCCCCGACCTGGCGCCCTGGGCCCTGGAGCGAGGGCCCGAGGTGGAGCCTTTTCACCCGCCCGAAGACCTCTACGGGCTGGTCTCGCCGGATGGCTCCAGGCCCTACGATGTGAACGAGGTAATTGCCCGGCTGGTAGACGGCTCGGAGTTTCACGAGTACAAAGCCAACTACGGCCAGACCCTGGTTTGTGGCTATGCCCGCCTGGGGGGGTTCCCGGTGGGGATTGTGGCCAATCAGCGCCTGGTTATCAAGAAACCCGGAAAAATCGAGGTGGGTGGGGTCATTTATGCCGAGGCCGCCGACAAAGCCGCCCGGTTCATCCTGGAGGTCAACCAGCGCTTCATTCCCCTTTTGTTCCTGATGGACGTGACCGGCTTTATGGTGGGCAAGGAGTCCGAGCAGCAGGGCATCATCCGGCGGGGGGCTAAGCTCGTCAATGCGGTTTCCAACTCGGTGGTGCCCAAGATTACGCTCATTACCGGTGGTTCGTTTGGTGCGGGCAACTACGCCATGGCCGGCAAGGCCTATGCCCCGCGCTTTATCTACGCCTGGCCCTCGGCCAAGTATGCCGTAATGAGCGGCAACGCGGCGGCCAAGACCCTGATGGAAATCGAGCTGGCCAAGCTCGAGCGGGAGGGGCGCAAACCCACCGAAGAAGACCTGGTGGAGCTTTACGAGCGCATCAAGAGTCGCTACGAAGAAACCCTCGACCCGCGCTACGCGGCGGCCCGCTTGTGGGTAGACGAAGTCATCTTCCCCCACGAGACCCGCGAGCGGTTGATCCGGAGCCTCGAGGTCTGCGCCCTGAACCCGCTGCGTGAACAAATGCGAGTAGGGGTTTTTCAGGTCTGATACCAGCTTCACCAGAGGACTCAAGCTCGAAATCCCCACACTTGGCTGCACCCAGGGCCGAAAGCTCAAAGCCAAAGGCTCTGTGGGGGGGTTGTGGGTCGTTGAAGCCGCCCGACTTCAAGGAATCCTTGTTTTGGATAGACCATTTGCTGCAGGGAACTCGTAAACATGTGTCTGGGCCCAGGCGCATTCTCGCTTGCGTGGGCAGCAATGCCTACGAAGAGCGCTCTAGTGGATGCTACCCCGCTGCCGCTGCACTGTGGCCAGGACTTCTACCAGTTGCTCGAGGCTCTTCAGGTTGTGCACCGGCAAGAAGTCGTCCATGAAAGGCATGGCAGCCACCAAGCCCCGGGTAAGCGGCTGGTATCCGGGGGTTCCAATCAAGGGGTTAAGCCAGATGAGGCGGTGGCAGGACTTTTGTAATCGCTCCATCTCGAAGGCCAGCAGTTCGGGAGCGCCCTGATCCCAGCCATCGGAGATGACCAGCACGATGGCGCCACGGCCCAAGACCCGCTTGGCCCAGGTGTGGTTGAAGGTGTGCAGACAGGCCCCGATGCGGGTTCCGCCCGACCAGTCCTTGACCTGTTGCCCTACTTCGGTCAGGGCTGCATCCACGCTGCGCTTTTTGAGGGTACGGGTTATGCGGGTCAGGCGGGTGCCAAAGGTGAAGGTCTCAATCTGGCGCACGCCCTTTCGGGTTTGCTCGAGGGAGAACGCGTGCAAAAAGTGCAGCAGCATACGGGCGTAGCGCTCCATGGAGCCCGAGACGTCGGCCAGGGCCACGATGGGCCGGGGCTTAGGCTTGCGGGAGCGTTCTGTCAGCTCCAGAAGCTCCCCTTGATGCTTGAGTGAACGTCGAAAGCTTCGGCGCAGATCGAGCTGCTCCTTGCCAAACGCTTTCAGACGTCGGGTGCGGCGCTCGGGCGGGTTCCAGACAAAGTTGTACAGAAGCTTGCGGGCGGCCTCGAGTTCCTCCTCGGTCATCTGGTCAAAGCGCTTTTGCTTGAGCACCTCGGTTTCGGAGAAGGTAAGCGCGCGGTCGACAATGGGCAGCGGTTGGCTATTGGATTCGCCTGAGCAACGGGATTCGCGCCCCACCTCGCCGGGTTTGGCCTTCTGTTCTTTTTTGGGGGGCAGGGCAGTCTGGTTCAGCAGCTCGCCAGGAAAACGCTCCAGGCCCAGACTCTGCCAGAACTTGCGAAAGACTTCGGCAAACCTGGCCTGATCCTCCCGCCGGGTCAGCAGGGTGCACTGGGCGGCATAGAAAAAAGCCAGTGGGTCAAAGATGGAAATTTCCCCCAGCGCTCTGGCGAAGGTAGCGGTCTGGCCGGGGGTTACCACAATGCCCTCACTTCGCAGGCTGCGCGCAAAAGCCACCACATGGCGCAACAGTTGGTGGGTGGGGACGGTCATAGGGGGCTTTGCATCTGGGCTCTAGCCAGCAGGTCGCGGGCCTGGTTTTTGGCCTTGACCACATCGTCCTGGTATTTGAGCAGCACCCCCAGGGTTTCCTCGATAACCTCGGGCTGCAGCTCGGTTTGGCCCAGGGCCAAGAGCGAGGCGGCCCAGTCCAGGGTTTCGGCTACGCCAGGCGCTTTGTAGAGGTCCTGCTGGCGCAGGGCCTGCACAAAGGCCACTGCCTGCTGGGCCAGTTTTTCTGGTATGCCGGGCACTTTCTCCCGCACGATGCGGTACTCTTTGTCGAAGCTGGGGTAGTCGATCCAGTAGTACATGCAACGGCGCTTCAAGGCATCGTGAATCTCCCGGGTGCGGTTGGAGGTAATCACTACCACCGGGGGCCGTTCGGCCCGCAGGGTGCCCACCTCGGGCACGGAAATTTGCCAGTCCGAGAGGAACTCGAGCAAAAACGCCTCGAACTCCTCGTCGGCCCGGTCCAGCTCGTCAATCAGCAGCACCGGGGCCTTGCCGTCGGTGGTTTCCAGGGCTTGCAGCAGCGGGCGCTTGAGCAGGAAATCGGCCCCAAAGACCTCGTGCCGCACCTTTTCCTGGTTGCGCTCACCGCTGGCCTCCAGGAGCCTTATCTGCATCATCTGGCGGGCGTAGTCCCACTCGTAGACCGCACTGCTGATGTCCAGCCCCTCGTAGCACTGCAGGCGGATCAGGCGGGTTTGCAGCAGCTCGGCCAGTACCTTGACGATCTCGGTCTTGCCCACCCCCGGCTCACCCTCCAGCAGCAGCGGACGACCTAGCTTCAGCGCCAGAAATACCGCTACCGACAGGCCCTTGTCGGCAATGTAGTGGTGGGCCTCGAGGGCTTGTTGGGTTTCTTCAACCGATTGGGGCATCATGACAGTATCTTCACACAAGACGGAGGGGCTGAATTACCTCAGCCCCTCACAATTGCTCCCTTTTTTACAGTCCGGCGGCTTGCATCAGGGCCCGTTTGGCCATCACGTCCACCAGGTGCGCGCGGTACTCCCTGGAGGCGGCGAGGTCGTGGTTCAGGTTATCGGGGGGTAGCAACCCCTGACAGGCCGCCGCAATGTTGGCTGCGGTCAGGGGTTGGCCGGAGAGGGCTTGCTCGAGCTTGCCCAGGCGCATGGCGTGCTCACCGGCGCCCGTCACCGCGGCCCTGACGTTGCCCCCGTCCACCACCACCGCCACCCCCACCACCGCGTAGCGGCTGGCCGGGTGCGGGAATTTGGCGTAGGCCATCCTGGCTCCGTTGCGGATGGGAATGTGTACCTCGGTGAGGATTTCTCCCTCTTGCAGGGCCGTGCTGAACATGCCGGTGAAGAAGTTATCGGCCTCGATGACCCGGGTGCCGCTCGGGCCCTGCACCTTTATTCTGGCCCCCAGCGCTAGCATGGAGGCGGGCAGGTCGGCGGCGGGGTCGGCGTGGGCCAGCGAACCGCCGATGGTGCCTTTGGCCCGCACCATGGGGTCGCCGATGTGGTAGACCGCCTGGGGTAAAAGGGGGCAGTGGGCCTTCAGCAGGTCGGAGGTCTCCAGCTCGTGGTAGGTGGTCATGGCCCCAATCACCAGTTGGTCGCCCTCGCGCCGAACCCCGCGCAGCTCGGCCACTTTGGAAATATCGATCAGGGCCGAGGGCGCGGCCAGGCGCAGCTTCATGGTCGGAATCAGGCTGTGGCCACCCGCCAGCAGCTTGGCGTCGGGGTGCTGCTGGAGGAGGCTGATGGCTTCAGAGATACTACCGGCTTTTTTGTACGTAAACGGAGCTGTGTACATGGTTCCTCCGGGAAGAGGGGGAGGGGGTGGGGCGTGGCCTGCCACCCCATCCCAACCCTTAGTCGGCAGCTTGAGCCAGTGGTTTGGCCCCCTGAATGGCCCGCCAGACCTTCTCGGGGGTGTAGGGCATGTCGAGGTGCACGATGCCGAAGGGCCGCAGGGCATCCATGACGGCATTGGCCACCGCAGCCGTGGAGGCGATGGTACCGGCCTCGCCGATGCCTTTAATGCCCAGGGGGTTGTGCGGGCAGGGCGTAACAGTGTGGTCGTGCTCGATCTGCACCATGTCGTCGGCGCGGGGCAGGGTGTACTCGAGGAAGTTGCCCGAGAGAATCTGGCCTTCTTTGTCGTAAACGGCCTCTTCCAGCAGGGCCTGGCCCAGCCCCTGGGCGATGCCCCCGTGCACCTGACCATCGGCAATGAGCGGGTTGATCACCGGGCCGCAGTCGTCCACCGAGAGGTAGCGCAGCAGCTTAACTTTGCCGGTGTCGGGGTCTACCTCCACCACCGCGATGTGGGTGCCGAAGGGGAAGACGAAGTTTTTGGGGTCGTAGAAGTGGGTGGCCTCTAACCCAGGCTCGAGGTCGGCGGGGTAGTTGTGGGCCAGGTGGGCCATCAGGGCGATGTCGAAGAAGGTCTTGGCCTTGTCGGGCACCCCTTTTACCATGAACTTGCCGTCCTCGTGCACGATGTCATCCGGGCTGGCCTCGAGCAGGTGGGCGGCAATCTTCTTGGCTTTGTCCACAATCTTGCGGGTAGCCAGCACAATGGCCGAGAGGCCGGTGGGGGCCGAGCGCGAACCGTACGAACCCCAGCCATAGGGCATCCGCCCGGTGTCGCCGTGCACCAGCACCACGTCCTCCACCGGGATTTGCAGCTCGTCGGCCACCACCTGGGCAAAGGCCGTCTCGTGGCCCTGGCCGTGGCTGTGGGTGCCGGTGAACACCTCCACCTTGCCGGTAGGCATCACCCGCACCAAAGCGCTTTCCCACTGCCCGGCCTGTGCGCCCAGGCTCCCCACCAGGGCCGAGGGGGCCAGCCCGCAGGCCTCGATGAAGGTGATGACCCCAATGCCCATGTAGCGGCCCTGCTTGCGCCACTCCTCCTGCTGCTTGCGAAGCGCAGGATAGTTCACCA
This sequence comes from Meiothermus sp. CFH 77666, assembly GCF_017497985.1. Classification (NCBI taxonomy): domain Bacteria; kingdom Thermotogati; phylum Deinococcota; class Deinococci; order Thermales; family Thermaceae; genus Meiothermus; species Meiothermus sp. CFH 77666. Next base: position 122,782 of record NZ_JAGDFV010000006.1, on the reverse strand, counting down.
TTTCCAGGGCTTTGTCGAGGTTGGCCTCGTAGTTGCCGGAGTCGTACTGCAGGGCCACCGGGGTTTGGTAGGGGAAGGCATCGGGGGGAATCAGGTTCTTGCGGCGGAACTCCACCGGATCCATGCCCAGCTCGTGGGCCATGACGTCCACCAGGCGCTCGAGCAGGTAGGTGGCCTCGGGCCGCCCGGCCCCCCGGTAGGCGTCTACCGGCGTGGTGTGGGTGAAGGGGGCGGTCACATGGCAGTAGATGTGTGGGGTGGTGTAGGTGCCCGCCAACAAACAGCCGTACAGGTAGGTGGGCACTGCCGGGGCAAAGGTGGTCAGGTAGGCTCCCATGTTGGCGATGGTGTCCACCCGCACGGCGGTAATTTTGCCGTTTTGGTCTACGGCCATCTCGGCCACGGTCTCGTGGTCGCGCCCGTGGGAGTCGGTCACGAAGCTCTCCGAGCGCCGGGCAGTCCACTTGACCGGGCGGTTTAGCTTTTTGGCGGCGTATAGAACGATAATCTCTTCGGGGTACTGGTAAATCTTGGAGCCGAAGCCCCCGCCCACATCCGGGGCAATCACCCGCAGCTTGTGCTCGGGGATGCCCATAATAAAAGCGGCAATCAAGAGGCGGTGGATGTGGGGGTTCTGGCTGGTGGTCCAGAGGGTGTACTCGTCCGAAGCCTTCAGGTACTGGGCCAGGCTGGCGCGGGGTTCCATGGCGTTGGGCACCAGCCGGTTGTTGCGCAGGTTGAGCTTAACGGTTTTGTAAGCGCTGGCAAAAGCGGCGTCCACGGCGGCCTTGTCGCCGATGCTCCAGGTGAAGCAAACATTGTCGGGCACGTCGTCGTGAACGGCGGGTGCGCCGGGTTTGAGGGCATCGCTGCCCAGGGCCACCGCGGGGAGGGGCTCGTAATCCACCTCTACCAGCTGGGCGGCATCCTCGGCAATCTGGCGGTTTTCGGCAATCACGGCTGCCACGATGTCGCCCACATGCCGGGCTTTGTCGAAGGTGATGGCGTAGTGGGGTGGGGTCTTGATGCCGGGGTGCAGCCAGCCGGTGGGGATGCTATTGATGCCTGCATCCTTCATTTCCTGCCCGGTGATGACGGCCAGAACGCCAGGGTAGGCGAGGGCTTTGGAGGCATCAATCTTTTTGATGCGGGCATGGGCATAGGGCGAACGAACCATTGCCGCATGAACCATGCCGGGGAGGGTCATGTCATCGGTGTAGTTACCGGTTCCGGTAATGAAGCGGGGGTCTTCGACCCGCTTCATCGCCTTGCCAAAAAACTTGTTGGCCATTGTTCTCTCCCTTCAATATTCAAGGGGCCGAATCCATCAATCGTCTGCTGCCACCGCAACCTTTCCTGCCATTTTGTCCGCGGCATACTGCACGGCCCGTACGATGTTGTGATAGCCGGTGCAGCGGCAGTAATTGCCTTCCAGGGCGTGCCGGATCTCGGCCTCGGAGGGGCTGGGATTTTTGTTCAGGAGGTCTACCGTCGCCATAATCATGCCGGGGGTGCAGAAACCACACTGCAGGCCGTGCATCTCCCAGAAGCCCTCCTGTACCGGGTGGAGGCTGCCGGGGCTGCCCAGGCCCTCGATGGTGGTGACGCTGCTACCGTCGGCCTGGACCGCGAACATGGTGCAGGATTTGACCGCTTGCCCGTCTACATGCACCGTGCAGGCCCCGCACTGACTGGTGTCACAGCCGACGTGAGTGCCGGTGAGGCCCAGGGTTTCGCGCAGGTAGTGCACCAGTAACAGACGGGGTTCGACCTCGCTGTGGTGAGTTGTTCCGTTGACGTTTAAGCTTATCTTGATCTTTTCCATTCAGCCCTCCCGAGTGCACGGTAAACTTGTCTTGATGGACGTTCTAGAAACCCGGTGACTGTTCAAGGTAAATTTATCTGGCTCATAAAGGAGACTCTGCCGCAAATCGAAAACTCTGCTACCAGGCTACCAGGCATTGTTAGAGTTCAAATCATCACACAAGTTGGGTTGGTTTTCACGGCTTAGGCGGGCCCTCATCACCGCCCCGCATTCCTGAGAGGTAACCCTGGAATACATCCCATCTACCCGACCGAGTGCGAGTAACCATAATTGCTGAACCTAACAGCCTTCCTGACTGCTCCATTGTCCATTTGCACGGAGTAGGAACGACGGATATTTGGAACGAAGTTGTTCAACTAGAACTATAACCGCAGGACGGTAAATATTCAATATGCCTACAAAGTTCCCGCGCAGGGTTGGGCCCTGCGCGGGCCTTTAGAGTACCCTACCTCACAGCAAATACCCAGAGTACGCCGCCCATCGGGACATTCTGGGTCAGCTTGGCTACCGGGCCGGCCCATAGCGGTATAGCCCCGCCGAAGCCCGAGTAAACCGCAATGTACTGAGTGCCTCCAACTTCGTAACTCATGGGTACCCCAATGACGCCTGAGTTGGTGGTGAAGCTCCATAGCTTCCTGCCGCTACGGGCATCGAAAGCATGGAAGCCTCGGTCATCCAAGGTGCCGGTAAAGACCAGACCTCCGGCTGTAGTAAGAACGCCGCCCCAGAGTGGAGCCCTGAACTTTTGTTCCCAGACGATGCGACCAGTGGCCGGATTGACTGCGCGAAGTGCGCCCACGTGGTTAAGGCCCGGTACCACGTTCATTTCAAACTCGGCGCCCACAAAGGCTTCACCTGCCGTGTACTGCACTTGGGCACCGCGGATGTCCATGCACCAGTCGTTGGAGGGGATATAGACCAGTCCGGTCTGGGGCGAGTAGGCAGCAGGATTCCAGTTTTTCCCACCCAGGAAGCTTGGGCAGGCGTTAACGGTCTTGCCAATGTCGGGACGATGCTCAGGGTTCCAAACGGGCCGCCCGTTGCGGTCTATGCTCTTATATATGTTGGCGTAGGCATACTTGAAGGCGTTGACAAAGCGTAGGCCGCCCCCGGTACGGTCTAGGTTATAAAGGTAACCGTTGCGGTGCGCAGAAATCAGGGTGGGACGGTTGTTGAGGGTAATGAGGATCTGCTCGTTGACCCCGTCGTAGTCCCAAGCATCGTTGGGGCTGTATTGGAACGAGGACTTGATGCGCCCGGTGTCGGGGTCAAAGCCCAGCACCGAGACGGTCCACCTTAGATCGTGCTTGTCTGGATCACGAGCCGCGTCCATCCAGGGCGACGGGTTGGAAGTGCCCCAGAAGAGGGTGTTGGTGCGGGGGTCGTAGCTGCCGGTGAGCCAGGTCGAGGCGCCACCGTTCTTCCAGCTATCCCCGGGCCAGCTATCGTCGGCGGCGGTGGTGTAGGTTTTCCAGAGCTGCTTGCCGGTGTTGGGATCGTAGGCCGCCAGGAAACCACGCACACCAAACTCGCCCCCGTGGACGCCGGTGATTACCTTACCCTTGGCCACGACCGGGGGGGAGGTGATGGTGTGGCGGGTTTTGTAGTCCTCCACAGTCACATCCCAGACGATCTTGCCTGTGCGCGCATCGAAGGCTATCAGGTGAGCGTCGAGAGTGCCCATGAAGACCTTATCGCCATACAGGGCCACCCCCCGGTTGACCACGTCGCAGCAGGTTACCACATCGTTGGGCAGCTGACGCTCGTACTTCCAGATGAGCTGGCCAGTGCGGGCGTTGAGGGCGTAGAGCTTGTTGTACGGCGCGGTGATATACATGAAGTTGCCGTTGACGATAGGAGGGGCCTCGTGCCCCTGAGTAACCCCGGTAGAGAAAGCCCATACCGGCACTAGGCGGGAGACGTTGGAGGTGTTAATCTTATTTAGAGGGCTATAACCCCAGTTGTCGTATGTACGCCGCCACATCAGCCAGTTGCCAGGCTCCGGGTTGAGGAGCCTGGCATCGGTAACCGGCTGATACTGTGCTTGAGCTGACAAACCCAAGAGAATCAAACCAACAAACAAGCTAGACAGCCTCATTTTGCCTCCTCCTGTAGAGACACGTGGTTTTATTTCTATATGTTTGTAGGTTATGAGTCCAGTGTGATGCTGTCGACCGTTTACAACTGAGGTGCTCACCTCCCTTCTCAATCGGCCCCGACTTTTCCGATGAACCCGCCCGCTGCGACCAGGTTTTGACCCTGCAGCTTGAGCGGCAGGAGGGCCAAGGGTCGCTTGGCTTGTCCTCCCAGCACCTTAGCCCCGGCGGTGGGGTCATATACTGCGCCGTGGCAAGTGCAAACCAATTTTCCTTTGCGGCTGCCCACCTCACCCAGCTGACTTATAGGACAACCCTGATGGGTACAGATGGCTGAGTAGGCTACAAAACCGCCAGCGGCAAATTTTGCGGTGTTTTTGTCAAGCATCTTGGGTTCCAGGCGCACCAGCACAATCAGAGTCTTGGGGTCCTTTTTAACGGTCTGGGTGTTGGGGTCCATCGGGAAAGCGTTTAGGGCCTTGTTGAGGCCCACCTGGTCGGCTAAGATCGGCTGGTCGGCCTTTTCACCGCCCGCATAGACCAACAGATCGCCGGCCACCACGCTTGGCAAGCTGCTTTGGGACAGTCCCCGGCCCAGCAAGATGCCCGTCCCCCCCCAAAACGCCGCACGCAGGGCTTCGCGTCGTCCTAAAAGGACAGCCTTGGCCGTATCTCTGGGCTTTTTCACGGCAGAACCCTCCTTTTTGATTACGAAGATCAGCATGCCCAGACTTGGGAGTTTCGTCAAGAAAAAGAGGTTTTCGCAGATAGGTAGAATGGCCCGCTTTGCGGAATATTCGGAATTGGACAAAACTTTGACCTTCTCACGGGGGCGCGTATTAGGATCAGATTACCTGAATGTTCATAGTGAGGAGGTGCCTATGCGCTGGTGGATTGCCGGAATACTGGTGGCCATGCCTTTGGCTTGGGCCCAGGAAAAGTCGGTGCGGGTGGGACTGCAGGCCGGTGGGACGCTCTCCTGGGTAATCCTGGCCATCGAACGCTTTGGCCTGGTGAAGGAGCTGGGCCTCGAGGTGAGGGCCACCACCTACGCCAGCAAGGACGCCAACCGCCTGGCTTTGCGCTCGGGCGAGGTGCAGATCGTGGTGGACGACTTCGTGGAGGTGCAGCTCCTGCGCGACCGGGGTTTCCCGGTGCGGGCCATCTACCCCTACAGCCTGCTCACCGGGGGGGTGGCGGTGCCGGTGAAGAGCCCCATCCAAAGCCTGGCCGACCTGAAGGGCCGCAGCCTGGGTACTACCAGCCTGACCGACAAGACCTTTTTGCTGCTGCGGGCCCTGTGCATCCGCAAGCACGGCTTCGATCCTTTGAAGGATAGCAAGGTGAGTGCGGTAGGCTCGCCGCTGATGGCCGAACTGATCGAGCGGGGACAGCTCGAGGCCGCCCTTCCCCTCTGGCACCACCTAGCTCGCATGCAGGCCACCGGACAGTACCGCGAGCTTTTGAGCTCGGCCGCCATTCTGCGTGAGCTGGGCCTGCCCACCGACGTGCCGCTGCTGTTTATCATCGCCCGGGAGGATACCGACCCCGAGGCCCTGCGGCGCTTTTTGCGGACGGTGCAGCTTGCCTCCGAGCGTATGAAGCAGGATAGCGGCATCTGGGAGGCCATCCTGGAGGCCCGGCTCTACGCCCTACCCGACAAGAGCCAGCTCCCGGCTTTGCGCAAGCGCTGGGAGAGCGGCATCCCTCAGCGCTGGGATGTTAGCTCGATCGTCTCGCTCAGGCTTCTTGTGGAGCGGCTGCTGGCGGTGGCCGGCCCGGAGATCGTGGGGATCGAACGCTTCGACCCTCGAGCCTTCAGTACCCAGTTCGCCGCAGCGGTGAGGTGAGGGTTTTTGCCGGTGATCCAAGCTGCTCATGCCCACCCCTGGCTGTACCGGGGGGTCTCCTTTGCCTCGATTATCCTGGCCTGGCTCGGGCTTTCGGTCTGGCTGGGCCCCAAGCTCATGCCGGGGCCGCTGGAGACCTGGGCCTTCCTAGGGCGCGAGCTTGAGCGGGGGGTGCTTTTGTACCAGGTGGGCATCACCCTGCAACGGGTTTTGCTGGCGTTTTTGCTGTCCATGGCGGCAGGTCTGCTGCTCGGCTTCTGGTCGGGCCGCTCGGCCAGGGCTGAGCAGCTCCTGGAAGGCTGGGTGGCCCTGGGTCTGGCCATCCCCCGCATCCTGCCCATCGTGGTGGCCTATGTTTTGCTCGGACTCAACGAGCTGGCTGCAGTGCTATCGGTTTTCCTGATCGTCCTCCCCACGGTGGTGGTCCAGGTACGGGAGGGTGTGCGCACCTTGGAGCCCAGGCTCTTCCAGATGAGCCGGGTGTTTCGCAAGGGCCGCCTCGAGGTGGCCTACTTCGTGGCCTGGCCCCAGATGGCCCCATTCGTTTGGGGCACCGCCCGCGCCACTTTGTCGCTATGCTGGAAGATGATCGTCTTCGCCGAACTCCTGGGCCGCACCAGCGGGGTGGGTTACCAGATCGCCTTCTACTTCCAGATGTTTGAGATGCGCGGCATCCTGGCCTACGGTCTGGCGATCACCGTTGCGCTGGTGGCCTTGGACGCTCTGCTGGCCTTTGGGGCGCGGCAGGCCGGGCGCTGGCGGGGGCGGGAGGCGCTGGCATGACCCGGGTGGTGGCAGAGGGCTTGTCCAAAAGCTTTTTTCGCGGCCCGGAGGAAAAGAAGGTGCTCGAGGGGATAAGCTTTCGGCTCGAGCCGGGCCAGTTTCTGGCCATACTGGGTCCTTCGGGCTGCGGGAAGACCACCCTGCTCCACGTTCTAGCCGGGCTGGAGGATGGCCGGGGTCGGCTCAGCCTCGAGCCCGTGCCCAAGCTGGGCTACGTCTTCCAGGAGCCCCGCCTGCTGCCCTGGCTCACCCTGGAGCGTAACCTGGCCTTCGTTCTGCCCAGGCCCGACGGGGCCAGGGTGCAGGCTTGGCTGGAGCGGGTGGGGCTGCGGGGCTTTGGCCGCTACTATCCCCACCAGGTCTCGCTAGGCATGCAGCAGCGGGCTGCGGTGGCAAGGGCCTTGTTGATTGAGCCCACCTTGCTCCTGCTGGACGAGCCCTTTTCAAGCCTGGACGAACTCACTGCCCAGCAGATGCGCACCGAGCTGCAGGGCTGGCTGGCCCAGACCGCGGCCACGGTGGTTCTGGTCACCCACAACCCGCTGGAGGCCGCCTACTTGGCCGACCGTGTCTTGCTACTGAGCCGCTCCCCTACCCGGGTGCTGTCCGAGCTGGAGGTACCTTTCCCGCGCCCGCGCACCCTGGAGGCACCGGAGCTATGGCGGTTTGCCCGTGGCCTGGTGCGTCGCTTGGAGGCTGGGGTATGAAAAGGCTCGTCTCAGCCCTGCTATTTTTGCTGCTCGTTGTAGTTGCGGTTTGGTGGGCTCGGGACTGGCTTCTGGCGTATGGGGCCAGGGGGCTGGCCCACCTGGGTTTTACCCTGATGCGCTGGCTGCCCCCAATGCTTCTGGGTTCCATGCTGGGTTATGGGCTCGGATGGGCCATGCGTCGCTGGGGGGGCCTCGAGGCCTGGCTCACCCCCTGGCTCCTCAGCCTGCTGGCCCTGCCTTGGCTCCTGATCATACCGGCGGTGAACATCATCCCTTACCTGGGGCTTGACGAGCGGGTGCTGTTTATTTTGGTCTCGCTGGTGCAGGGCGTGTTTTTAGCTTCAGCCCTGGGCCGGCACAAACTGCCCGAAGCAACCCGGGCGGCCCAGGTGCGGCGGGGGTTTCGGCTGGGGCTATTGGTGGTGCTAGTGGGCGAGCTTTTCTCCCGAAAGACCGGGCTGGGGGCGGAGTTTCGTTTCTATACGCTTTACTTTAGCCCCGAGAACCTACTCTTCTTTGTCACCCTGACTCTGTTCACCTGGGGTCTTCAGGAGCTGCTGGCAAGGCTTTTTGTGCGGGTTGCGCTAGGGCCGAGGCCACGGCCCGCTTCAGGGTAGTGCGCCCCTTCCAGACGCCCACGGCAAGCTGCGCCGCCCCTAACTGCCGGATCGGTTGCCAGGGCAGGGGGGGCAGGACGGGACGCAGGGCCTCGAGGGTGAGCACCCCCGTCACCTCACCCCGACGCAGGGCGAGTCCGCCCTCGTGTGCATCGTCCAGGTAGGCTGCACGGTAGCCCCTGGCCTCGAGCCACTCGGTCAGAACTAGCCGGTCGGCGCCCCAGAAAGGGGCCAGCAGCCCCACCCTGGGCCCCTCGCCCAGTAGTCCCCAACGGCTTTCCTGGTAGGGGAGCGGGGTGAGCAGCTGGGTGGTCTCCCTCTCCAGGAGAATTCCCCCTACCAGAAGGTCGCAGGACTCGGGCCTGAGGCCCCAGTCTACCGGATCCTGGCCCAGCCCCCAGCCGGCCTGGAGGTTGAACTGGGCCTCCACGCCCAACGCTCGGGCGATGCGCCGGGCCAGCTCGGCCTCCTGGCCTCTACCCCCGCGCTCGATAAGGGGAGGGAGGTTTGGCGGGTGGCAGACCTTCACCACCCCGGCCTGCCGCACCTGGGCCAGGGAGAGGTCGGGGGGGAGCTCCCGAGCCACCAGCAGCAAAGCCAACCCCACCAGCACGGTCAGTAGGCTGCCTCGGTAGGGGCTCTGCCAGAAGCGCTTCATCGCCGGTTGAACTCGTAGTAGGCCCAGCCCACCAGGACGGCCGCGCTGATTCCCAGGATCAGCCAGCCGGTGAGCGGGTCGAACTGCTGAAAGCCGATGCTCACCCCCCGCAACACATCGATGGCGTAGGTCAGAGGGTTGATGTGCACCAGGAAGACCAACCAGGGAGGGAAGATCTGCTGCTGCTGTTCCACCGTGAGGGAGGGATCCAGGGGAAAGATGGAGCTGGCCAGGAAGTAGACCGGCAGGATCAGGGTGTTGGCGAATACCCCAAAACCCTCAAAGCTGCTCATCCTCGAGGCGATGACCAGCCCCAGTGCGGTAAAGGCCAAGGCGATGAGCAGCATGGGCCCCAGGCAGGCCCAGAAAACCCCCCATGGCATGGGCACGTCCACAAAGGGGGCCAGGAGCAGAACCAAAAGGCCCTGTAGCAAGGCCAGGGTGACCCCGCCCAAGAGCTTGCCCAGGAAGACCGCCGGTCTGGCTGCCGGTGAGGCGAAGACCTCGCGGAAGAAGCCGAGCTCGCGGTCGTAGATGAGCGAGACCGCCGACTGCACCGCCGGGTACATGATGTTGAGCACCGCTACGGCAGGAAAGATGAACTGTACATAGGTAAAGGGCACCAGGAAGCTGGTCTCGCGCAGCCCGGTGCGGAAAAAGGGGGAGAGGCCCACCCCGAAGATGAGCACCCACAGCAACGGCCGGCTAAAGGCCCCTATAAGTTGCCCCGACTCCCGCAGGCTGCGCTTGAGCTCTCGAGCCCAGACCGCGTAAAGCACCATAAGGAAGTAGCTCATGCAAACCCCCTGATTGCTTTCACCAGCTAACGCCGATCCGCTGCGTCTCGTCTAGCGGGTATGTTCTCCCCCCCGAGCGGCATAGGCTGAAAGCGCCTCGCGATCCCCCGCCCCCTCGTCCCGCAGGGCCCGGCCGGTGAGCTTCAGGAAGACGGCCTCCAGGCTGGGGTAGCGCACCTCGAGGTGCCGCACCGCTCCGCCGTAGTTGGGCATGAACTGGGCCAGAAAGGCTTGGGGCTCCTCGATCTCCAGGGTCAGGCGCAAACCCTCCCGCTGCCCCCCCTGCTCCCGCGCCAGCCGCTCGGCCAACTCGGCATGGGAAAGCTCGAGCACGACCCGGGCCACCCCATGGCGCCGTCGCAGCTCGTCAGGGCTACCCTCCTCTAAAAGCCGTCCCCGGTCGAGGATGGCCACCCGGTCGGCCTCCTGGGCCTCTTCGAGCTGGTGGGTGGTGAGGAGCAGACTCACACCCTCGGCCTGAAGGGCCCGCAGGTAGTCCCAGATGCGTCTGCGGCTCTGCACGTCCAGCCCGGTGGTGGGCTCGTCCAGCACCAGCAGGCGAGGCCGGTGCAGGATGGCCCGGCCGATCTCCAGCCGCCGCTTCATCCCCCGCGAGAGGGCCCGTACCGGGGCTTGGGCCCACTCGGAGAGTTCGACCAGCTCCAACACCTCACGGATACGCGTACCGTGGCGCAGGCCCATCCCGTAGATCAGCGCATGGAAGGCCAGATTTTCGTGGACCGTAAGCCGCTCATCGAGGCTCGGCTCCTGGAAGACCAGGCCCAGCCTTTTCCGCACTTGCCGGGGCTGCTGCCGCACCGAGTGGCCCATCACAAAAGCCTCTCCCGCTTGCGGCGCCAGCAGCGTAGCCAGAATGCCGACCAGGGTGCTTTTGCCCGCCCCGTTGGGGCCCAATAGGGCGAAGAAGCCAGACGGAACCTCGAGGTTCACCCCGTCGAGGGCAAGGGTTTCGCCGTAGCGAAAGCTCAGGCTGCGGGTTTGTATGAGGGGTTCAGCGGCCATCTCTGTCGCTCTCGGACTGCGGCCTTTGCTCGTTGGGCGCGGTAGGTGTGAAGAAGGCGGTAGGCAGGTTTTCCTGCTGTATGAGCCGGGCCATACGACCGCTCTTCAGCAAACGCTCTATGGCCCGGTCGAGCTGGTCGCGCAGGGTTACGCGGTCGCGGGCCACCGCCGCAATGACATACCAGTCTGTGTTAGGCAGCCCCTCGAGGCTGCCCACTTTGAGGCCTTTCTGAGCCGGGTTCCTTTCCAGGGCGTAAAGGGCCGGAGCAAAGATGACCCCGTGCTTGAACTCACCCGAGAGGAGTTTGCGGGCCAGTACTGCGGAGTTGATGACGGGCGCCAGATTATAACGCCCCGGGAACTGGCGCAGAATCAGATTATAGGGCAGGCTGCGGCCCACGATTCCGATGGGTTCGTTCTTGGGCACCTGGTTCAGACCATCGGCCTGGCGGCTTACCAAGACGTAGCGCGACCTGTAGTAGGGCCTGGTGGCCAGCATCTGCTCGTCGGCGGGGTAGTCGAAGGCTGCGGTGGTGCTGCCCAGGAGGCCCATGTAAACGTCGCAGTAGCGAGCCAGGAGCACCTGGAACTCCCGCCGGGTCACGGGGATGGGTGGGGCGGAAAGGTTGGTCTGGGCCTCGCGGTGGATATAAAACCTGGCCGGGCGCCCCAGGGTGCGGGCCAGCTCCTGTGCTACCCGCTCCTCCAGCGGCCATAAGGGGTTTTGTTTGTCCAGGCAGAAGGTGAGCGCCCGATCAGTCTTTAGAAAACGATTGGGGAAGGGGTACTCTTGGGGTTGCGCCCAGGCCAGTCCGAACAACACCGCCCATCCCAGCGCGCGCATAAAACCTCCCTTAAGTGTTGGTTGCAGTATCTGCCAAGCGAGAGTGAGTTGTCAAGTTTGCCTAGGTTTCTGATATGAGCGGAATCGGGAAGAATGTGATTTCTTTTGGTTTGCATCGGAGCAGAGGCTTGCTATCCTTTGGCATATGGCAAACGAAAGCCTAGCCTTGCTGAGTGCCCTCGAGGCCGCCTGGGCCGAGGGCAAAGAGACTGCCCTGGCCACGGTGGTGCGGGTGATAGGCTCAGCCTACCGCCGTGAAGGGGCCAAGATGCTGGTGCGCGAAGATGGCGGCTCGGCTTGCATGATTTCCGGCGGTTGTCTGGAACAGGAGATGATCGAGATCGCCATGCAAATTCTGGCCAGGGGCCGCCCAGAGCGCACTATTTTCGACTACAACGAGGATAAAACCTGGTGGCCCGGGTGTGGCGGCACCGTGGAGGTCTGGGTGGAGCCGGTACAGCCCCAGGGGATGCTCTACCGCTGGCTACAGGAGAGCACCGAGTCCGAGCCCTCGGTGCTGGCGACGGTGCTGGCCGGTGGGGAAGGGCGCATCTGGCTGAGGCCCGATGGGAGCCTCGAGGGCCACATCTCCCCCCCAGAGCTACACGAGCAGGTGGTGCGGATAGCCCGGCAGATGCAGGGCGGTACTTCCCGCCCCACTACCCGCTACGTGCAGGAGGCCGAGGTGTTTTTTGACGTGAGCAGCCCCATCCCCGAACTGGTGTTGTTTGGCGCGGGTCACGACGCCAAACCCATGGCCAATCAGGCCCTGGTATTGGGGTTCAGGGTGACGGTAGTGGATGCCCGCCCCGAGCTATTGCAGGGTTTCGAGGGCTGCCAGACCATCCAGGCCGCCCACGACGAATACGCCCAGAAGGTGCACCTGACCCCTCGTCAGCACGTGATTGTGATGAACCACCACCTCGATATAGATCGTCAGGCCCTGCGCTTTGCCCTGGAGTCGCCGGCTCGGTATGTGGGGATGCTGGGGCCGCGCAACCGCCTGGAAAAAATCCTCGAGGCCCTGCGAGCCGAGGGTTTTGTGCCCAGCCCGGAGCAGATGGCCCGCCTGCGCAACCCCATTGGTCTGGACATCGGGGCGGAGAGCCCGGAGGAGATTGCGGTGGCGGCCCTGGCCGAGATTGTGGCCCTGCAACGAGGCTTCGAGGGCGGCTTCCTGAACGATAAGAAAGCCGGCATTCACGAAGCGGCGGGAGCCACGGTGTTGGGCTGAAGCTGCCTGGGCCGAACCTTGACGCGCCAGAGTTTCCCGCCTAAGATTGAGTTTGCGGTTTTGGGGTTTGTCCTCACCGACGCAGGGTGGAGCAGTCTGGTAGCTCGTCGGGCTCATAACCCGAAGGTCACAGGTTCAAATCCTGTCCCTGCAACCAAATTACGCGCCGCTCGCGGCGCCCCTGGCTATGTAGCTCAGCTGGTTAGAGCACACGACTCATAATCGTGGTGTCGGCGGTTCAAGTCCGCCCATAGCCACCAAGTCCAGGACGAAGAAAACCGGGGTAAAAAGCCCCGGTTCTTCGTTTTTACGGTGATTTTACGGGTCTATGCAAGCGATCCGGGCGTTTTGTTGTATAGAGCGCTTTTCACAAAACTCGAGCCTTCCGGGATTATGCATCAGTTGTCCTGGATAGAACACTGGTTGCCTTGACGGGCGGCCACGTCTGTGGAGAGCGCTATAAGGAAAGCCCAAAACCAATAGTCAAAAACCTGTGCGAAAAAACCAGTACGGACATTCTACCGAGGACTCGCGCAGTCTATTCGCACAGGCGTGTTTTGCGGTAGATTTGGGGCTATGAGTTCGACCTACGACCAGATTCAGCAGACGGTAAGCTACATTCGTTCAGAGACCGACTTTGTGCCGGAGGTGGGCATTGTGCTGGGTTCGGGCCTGGGGCCCCTGGGCGACGAGATTGAGGTGGTGGCCAGTTTTCCCTATAGCGCATTGCCCAATTTTCCTCAGTCCACCGCGCCGGGGCACGAGGGGAAGCTCATTTTAGGGCGGCTCGAGGGCAAAAACGTACTGGCCTACAAGGGCCGGGTACACTGCTACGAGGGCTACACCCCAGCTCAAGCGGCTTTCCCTCAGCGGGTTGGGTTTTTCCTGGGGGCCAAAACTTTCTTCATCACCTCGGCGGCGGGGGGGCTCAACCCGGCCTGGAACGCCGGGGAGCTAATGCTGCACAGCGACTACATCAACTATGCCCCGCTCTCGCCCCTCACCGGGCCCAACGATGAACGTTTGGGGCCGCGTTTCCCGGTAACCTTCGATGCCTACGACCCAAAGCTGCGCGGCCTGGCCCAGAAAGTTGCCCGGGCGCAGGACTTTCACCTGCGAGAGGGGGTATACGCCTGGTGGCCGGGGCCGCAGTTTGCCAGCCGGGCCGAGCTCAGGCTGCTGCGTACCCTGGGGGCCGATGCCATCGGGATGTCTACCGTGCCGGAAGTAATTGCCCTGCGGCATCTGGGGGCGCGGGTGCTGGGCCTTTCGACCATTACCGATATGGCCGTGCCCGAGCGGGACCACCACGCCACCGAGCAGGAGGTGCTGGCCACGGCGGCCCGCACCGGGGCCCTGTTCCGACAGTTTGTGCGGGGCATCCTGGCGGCTTTGTAGCCTGGGCAGCAAAGCATGAGCCTTCCCAGTGTTCTGGAGCGCATTGAAAAAGCCTGCCGTCGGTCGGGGCGCGACCCCCAGACGGTGCGGCTGGTGGCTGTGACCAAGGAGCACCCGGTGGCCGAGATCCGGGAGCGGGTACTGCGATATGGCCGGTTTCCCCTGGGCGAGTCGCGCATTCAGGAGGCTTTGCCCAAGATGGATGAACTCGAGGCCGAGTGGCACTTCATCGGCCCGCTCCAGCGCAACAAGGCCAAGTTCGCGGTGCGCTTCGAGCTGATTCACTCCATTGACTCGGTTCGGCTGGCCGAGACGGTAGCCCGCAAGGCCGTGGAAAACGGCAAGGTGCAGCGGGTGCTGCTCGAGCTCAACCTGGGCCGAGAGCCTCAGAAGCACGGCTTTCTGGAGGAGGAGCTGCCCGAAGCGCTCGCTCAGATACGGGCGATGGGGGGGTTGCAGGTAGAGGGCCTGATGACCGTGGCCCCCTACACCGAAGACCCCGAGACGGTGCGGCCCATTTTTGCAAAGCTCTCGAGGCTGGCCGACCTGTACCGGCTACCCGAACGAAGCATGGGCATGTCGGGCGATTTCGAAGTTGCGGTGGAGGAGGGCGCGACCCTGGTGCGGGTGGGGCGGGCCGTCTTTGAGCCAGATTTCTAAACTTTAGGAGCGATTGGGTTTTGTACGCCGTTCTCGGTATTTTTGTGCAGGCTGTAGTAGTCTAAAGCCGTGGACCAGCGCATGACGGGTGAGTTTCGGATGAGCGAACGGGGCGACCTCACACCTCTGGACATTCGCTATCAGGAGTTTCGGCTGGGGCTTCGGGGCTACTCAGTAGCCGAGGTGCGCGAGTACCTGGGCCGGGTGGCCGATGTGCAGACCGCCCTGATTGAGGAAAACGAGCGCCTGAGAAGCTATATCCGCGACCTCGAGGCCGAACTGGCCAAGTCCAAAGAAGGCGAAGCCGAACTCAAGCGGGCGGTGGTGGCGGCCGAGCGCATTGCCCGCGAGATCAAGGCCCAGGCCGAGCGCGAGGCCGAACTGATCAAGCGCGAGACCGAGTCCGAGCGGCAAGCGGCCTTGCAAGAGCTAATCGAGCAGATGAAGCGCATCAAGGCCGATATTGAACAGGTTCGCAACGAACGCGATCTGTTTGTGGGTCAGTTCCGCGCCTTGCTCGAGGGATATCTGAACTCGCTGGATCGTTTCAAGCGTTAGGAACGGGATTCCTTGAGGCGGGCTGCGCCAGTATCCGAGCAATGTGCTGCCAGCAGGTTGTTTGAACTCTGGCTACCAGAGGACGCCTCAAAAAAACACATGGGGCTTAAGCCTTTGACTATCGCACACCCAAGCGCGCCAACACCGCCAACCAGCTTTCGCGCTGCCAGTAGGTCTCCTTGAACCGACCCCGCACGGCAAACCCACTGGCCCGGAAGCCCAGGTGTTCGGCCAGGATAAGGGCCCTCGGCAGGTGCGGTTCGTCGGTGACGATAATCACTCTGGACTTGCCAACTATGGGCGCGATGTTGGTCAAATTCTCCCAGGTGCGGCGGCTTTCTTGTTCACAATAGAGAACCGAACGTGGGATGCCCCTGGCTTGCAGATAGCGGCAGCCCACCTCGCCCTCGCTATAGCGGTCGCCGGGGCGACGGCCTCCGGTGACGGCAATGCGCGGCGCATAACCCTGGCGGTACAGGCGCAGGGCTGCCTCGAGGCGGTTTCTAAAAATCACCGAGGGCTCGCCGTTGTACTGTGCGGCCCCCAGCACCACGATCCAGTCGGCTTTTTGCAGCGGACTGGAGGCGGCTTTGGGGCTGAAGAAAAGCAGCCCCAGAAAGAGCAACCCAAGCGTCCACCACCGCATATACAAATTCTACCCCCGCCGTTGCAATAGTGCTTGCAACAACTCCCCAGGGTACTCGAAACGGGGGTGCAAAGTCGAGTTGTGCGGCGTGGCCAGAAACCACACCGGCAGGTTTATGGCACGAGCTGCTTGCAAATCCCCCTCCGAGTCGCCGATGTAGAGGGCCTCGTGGGGTTTCAGGTCAAAGTGGGCCAGGGCTCGTTGCAACAGGGCCGGGCTGGGTTTGGGTGGGGCATCCTCGCGGGTGAGTACCAGGGCAAAGCGCAGACCGTGCTTTTGCAAAGCAAGCTCGGTGGCGGCCCGGTGGTTGTTGGTGAGGAGCGCGGTGATCAGCCCTACAGTATTCAGTTCGCCCAGCAAGTGCACCATGCCTTCACGTACTTCGGAACTGGCCGACAAAGCCTGCTCGTACTGCAATAATTGGTGATGCAAGATAGCTTGTTCATCCGGTGGGCGCCTGGCAATGCCATCCAGGATGAGAAGGTCGGGCTCGAGGCCGTGACTTTTTTTGAACTCTGCCCAGGGATTGACCGCCCTTGGCTTCAGTACCGTGTCGTCCAAATCAAAGAAAACGGCCTTCAAGGCGTCCACACCCCAAAGCGTACCTGGAAACCTCAGGGTGGGTTGTAGCCTCTTGTGACTTTTATCATCTTCTGCTGACAAAACCGGTGCTATACTGACTGCAAGTTGAGACTGCGAGCCGCGCTCCCTGAAGCCCAAAACGGCGGATGGAGCGGGTTTGTCTTTTTGCTCAACTTGGGTGATTGATTAGTGGAGAAAATCTTCGGACGCACCAACGGTCTCAAGCCTAGCGAAAAGAAGCGCCTTGCTAATCTGTATAACCGCCGTGTGGGGGCCAACCGGCTTGTCTCGGCTGAACTGGCCCGCACCCTGGCGGCTCTGTCAGAAGAATTGGAAAAGCCTATCAGCCTGCTGTTTGACCGGGGAGGGCGGGTGATCCGGGTAGCGGTGGGGGATGCCAAGGAACTGCCCGTACCCGAGTCGGCCCTGGTGGAAACCCGTCTGTCCGGGTATCGCGTGCTGCACACCCATCTGGGTAGTGGCGGGCTTTCGCGGCCCGACCTTTCGATGCTTTTTTTGCACCGGCTGGATGCGATGGCGGCCCTGGAGGTGGCAGGGGGCCACCCCAGCAAGCTACACCTGGCCCAGCTTTCGCCCCCCAAAGCCGATGAGGAAGACTGGCAGATTCTGCCCTCCAGGCCCTATCACGAATACCTGGATTGGGATGTGAGTGCTGCGGTGGGTGCATTGGAAGAAGAGCTGTCGCGCCAGGCTCGAGGGCTAGACCTGCGGGACGGTTCGGGCGAACGAGCGGTGCTAATAGGGCTCGACCAGGGCGAGGGGGTGCAGGCCGAGGTAGACCTGGCCGAACTGGCCGAGTTAGCCCGTACCGCCGGCGCCATCGTGGCCCACAAGGAACTGGTGTTCCGCCCCAGCCTGGACCCACGCTATGCGATTGGCCGTGGCAAGGTGGAGGAACTGGTCTCCCAGGCCTACCACCAGAATGCGGGCACCCTGATTTTTGGCATCGAACTGAGCGCGGCGCAGGCCCGCGAGCTGGAGGCCATTACCGGCCTCAAGGTGCTGGATCGCACGCAGCTTATCCTGGACATCTTCGCCCAGCACGCCCGCACCCCCGAGGCCAAGGTACAGGTGGAGCTGGCCCAGCTCAAGTATCTGCTACCCCGGCTGGTGGGCAAGGGGAAGGAGCTGTCCCGTCTGGGGGGCGGTATCGGCACCCGGGGGCCGGGGGAGACCAAGCTGGAGGTGGATCGGCGCCGTTTGCAAGACCGTATCGCCGAGCTTACCCGCAAGCTGCACGAAATTGCCAGCAGGCGCCAGGAAACCCGCCGCCAACGTGATAAATCGGGTCTGCCCATGGTGGGGGTGGTGGGCTATACCAACGCGGGTAAAACCACGCTGATGCAAGCCCTGGCCAAAAAGGGCGAGGAGGGCGAGAACAAACTGTTTGCTACCCTGCGCCCGCTGACCCGCCGGGGCTTTCTTCCGGGTATTGGAGAGGTGCTGTACACCGATACTGTGGGGTTCATCCGCCATATGCCCAGCGACCTGCTGGAGGCCTTCCGCTCGACCTTAGAGGAGCTGCGTGATGCCGATGTGCTGCTGCACGTGCTGGATGCTTCGCAGGAGGGGGCTCTGGAGCGCTATCAGGTGGTGGAGGATTTGCTAGCCGACCTGGGCGTGGAGGCCAGGCGCCTCCTGGTGCTTTCCAAGGCCGATAAAGCAGGTGGCTACGACCTCGAGTTCCTCAAGGAGCGCCTGGGGGGCTTGCCCATTTCAGCCGTCAAGGGCTCCGGACTCCGGGAACTCAAGGAAGCGCTGGCCGGTACCCTGGTGGCCCAGGGGGTGCGTCCGGCGGCATGGGCCTATGTGCCCCCTGAAGCGACGGCAACCGTAGCGGCTTCAACTGACTGATCTCTGTCCTCAACGAACTACGTTTGCTTTGACGCTGCGCGGATTCGAGTAGACTTGCATTTGCAGGATGGAGTTTGCGGCACTGAGATTGGCATCAAAAGGTCTGAAAACCCTTTAATCCGGTGGCCTCGCTCCACTGCACGTCCAGGTGTTCGACTCGAGACCCCCTGGGCCCCTGCCGCAGGTGGTGGATGAGCTGCTCGAGGTCGGTCTTTTCACCTTCCGCCACCACTTCAACCCGCCCATCGGGCAGGTTCTCGGCGTAGCCCGAGAGGCCAAGCTCAAAAGCTTTCTTGCGGGTGAAATAACGGTAGCCCACCCCCTGCACCTGTCCACTGACCAACACGGTTATTCGCAGCACGACTCCAATCTACACCAGCGCCAGGTGCAAACCGGCCCTTGTGGCGCGGGAAGGAATGGGTAACTGCTCAGAGTGCGCAGGTGATTGGTCTTGAGCGTGAAGTTTGCTCCGGGAAGCTTCGTATCGGTGCGGTTCGGTACAAGGAAATCTTCTCATCATCAAGGTAAAAAACGCTTCATGTGGAGGATCGGAAGAGGGATTGCCCAACCAGGGTAAAGTCATTTTGAACCAGGAATAAATTTGGGTAGCTCGTAACAGACCAGATTGGCTTCCGATGGGCATTTTCCTAGATTCCACTCAGACTATTGGGCTAGACTGAATGTCGTGCGGTTTTGGCGCTGGCTTCCGGCAATTTTGCTCCTCCTGCTGGTGGGGCTGCCGGCCTTTCCGCCGCTCATTAACTACGTACTTAGCGAGGGCCTCAAAGCGGTAGGTTTTGTGGGGCAGTGGCGGGCGGTGGGAGGCTATTTGCTGGGGGGCCTCGAGCTGCGGGAGGCCCGGCTCGAGGGTAACGGGCTACGGCTCGAGGCCCAGCGCCTGCGGATTGGCTACAACCTGCTGAGCTTACAGCGGCGTGAACTGCCCTTGCGGATTTTCGCCGAAGAGGGCGATGTTTTTTTGCGCTGGGACGCGATTATTCCCGAACAGCGCCAGGCCGGAGCCCCTGCGCCCATCCGCCTGCGGGTAGATGAGCTGGTGCTGAACCGCGTCAGTGTGCAGATCGAGCAGAGCCAGAAGTTTTTTTTGCCCACCCTGCGGGCAACGGTACGCGGTAGCGGCCCCTATCAGGTTTCGGTGGCGTTGCCGGACGGCCAACTGAGCGGCACGGTCTGGCGCACCGGGCGCGAGTTCGAGGCCTGGCAGATTCAGGCCAGGGGTGATTTGCGGGCGGCCCGTTACTGGTTCGATGGCTTTGAGGCGGGGGAGCTCGAGGGCACCTGGACCATTGGCCCCAGGGTCAAGAACGGCATCCTGGGCAAGAACCAGATCAAGAACGCGCGGGTGAAGATTGTGGGTTTCAGCCTCAGCGACATTTTCGGCAGCGTGGATTTTGATGGGCAGAGGGTCACGGCCAATCTGATCGGGCGGGGTCTGGAGGGCCCCCTCAAGGGCTCGGCCACGGTGGATCTGCCCAACCAGGAGTACCGCTTTCGCGTAGATGGCAACCCCACCCTGCCGGCCCTGGCGCAAAACTTTGGCCTGCGGCTGCCCATTAGCGGGGGCGGGCCGCTGGTGCTCGAGGGCCGCGGCTGGCAGAACCTGGTGCTGAGCGGGCGCTACCGCGGCGAGGGCCGCCTCCTGAACGAGCCCCTCACCTACGAAGGAACCCTGGCCTTCGATAAGAAGTTCCGCCTCGATACCGTGGTGGACGGTGCATTTTTCGACCGAACCTTTCAGGCCACGGTGGCCCTGCGCAACACCGACGAGTACACCGTGGCCCTGCGCGACTCCTTCCAGAGCAACCTGCGCCTCCGGGGCAAGGGCTCCATCACCCAGGCCGTGGGCACCCTGGTCTGGCCTAAACCTCTACTCGGAGAAGCAGCGGTGAGCTTTGCCAGCAGCGGGCCACGCTGGCAACTAGGGGTGCAGTCGGAAAACGTGGGCCTGCCTACCGCCAAGCCCTTTAGCCTGTCGGGCAGCCTGCAAGGGCAGGGGGCGGCGGTGCAGGGCCGGTTGGGTGTAGTGAACCTGAACGGCACCTGGGATAACCTGCAGATGCAGCTTTCGGGGTTGGAGCTGCTGGTGGGCCAGCTTACGGGGAGAGCCAGCCTGAAAGCGGGGCGTTTTAGCGGCGACCTCAACTACGACTCGCCTTATACCCGCTTTCCCATTGCGGTACGCCAGGAGGGGAACGCCTGGCGGCTTTCCAACCGCTATGCCGAGGGCCTTTACCGCAACGGGGTGTTTTCGCTGGGGGTGCGCGACCTGCCGCTGCAAATCCTGGAAGCCTTCAAGCTCTCGGGTGATTTGCGCTATGCCGAGGGCAGGCTCTCGGGCGGCTGGAACCTGCAGAGCGAACGGGTAGCAATTGACGGGGAGCTTTACGACCTGGCCACCCGCTACCGGGGTGAGGTACGCACCCCCTTGCGGGTGCTGTCCCTCAGCGGCACAGCTGACAGCAGCGGACTCAGGGCCCGGCTCGAGACCCTCGATATCACCGCCAATGGAACCAACGGGCTGCGGCTGCGGGGGCCGCTGGTGCTGGGGCCGCAGATTCGCCTGGAAGCCAACCTGGGCCTGCAGGGCTCGCTTTACCGGGGCCAGGTGGGTTTCGACTCGCCCTGGCTGCGCGGCAGGGTGGAGGGGCGCGGGGCCACGCTGTGGGCCAGCACCGAGGGCTATGCCGAGCTCACCGGCCCGGTCTGGCCCACCACCCTGCTCGAGGGCCGCCTGACCCTGCCGCTCTCGGGCGCGATTGAGGTTCCCCCGGTGCCCCTGCGGGCAAACCGTACCGAGGTGCGCTGGCCGGGAGGGCGGCTCGAGCTGAAGGCCGGGCTCCCTTTTGAAGGCACCCTGCCGCTTTTGGTGAACCGCGAACCCGGCAGCTTACAGGCCAAAGGGAACCTCGAGCGGGGCAGCCTGGAACTGCGAACCCCCTACGGCGTGGTGAACGGGCAGGGCGCCTGGCGCAACCTGGCGGTGCGGGGGCGTCTGAGTTATGCCGGGTACGCAGGCGAGCTGCAGGGGCAGGCCGATCTGTTCGGGCTGGGCTATCAGGGGCGCCTGCACCTGCCGCAGCTGGAGGGGGCGCTCGAGTTCCGGGGCCGCAGCACCAACCTGAGCTACTCCGGGCTCTTTCAGAATGGCCGCCTGACGCTGGCCGGGGACTATCGCCTGGTAACGGGCAGGCCCCTGGAAGGGCTGCGCCTGCGGGCCATTGCCACCGGCTACGACCTGCGCCGCTGGGGGTTGCCGGGAACCCTGAAGGGCAACTGGTCGGAGCGGGGCGGGCGTCTGAGCCTGGAAACCCCTTATGGGCAGGCCCAGATGACGGGTCGGGCCTTGCTGGGGCCGGTGAGCCTGGAAGCTCAGAGTCCTTATGGCACTGTGCGCGGTTTGGTCAGCACCGAAACCGTTACGTTGAGGGGTAGTGTACGACTGCCCTACCTGAGCGGCTTGGTCGAGGTCACGGGGCCCTGGAACAACCTGGAAGCCCAGGGCCAGGGGCGCTACAACCTGCCTTATCTGGAACCCCAGCCCTGGCGGCTCAGCGCGGACGTGCTGGAACAAACCTGGAGGCTGGAGGGGCCGCTGGAACTGGAAGGTAAGGGGCTTTCCTACGCGGGAAAGGTGAACTGGCCCTACCGGCTCCTGGAGCGCAGCGGGGTTTTGCAGGGCAGCCTGGAAGGGCGGTCGCTCGCCGTCGAAGGGAGCCTTCGCACCACCTATGCGGGCCTTCCCCTCAGCGCTACCGTGCAGGCCGAAGGCGCGAACCTTGAGCAGCTTCGTGTAACCCTTAGCCTCCCGGAGGGTCGGGTGGAACTGGCTAAAGCGCAGGTGGGGTTCGACCTCGAGACCGCTTACCTGGCCCGAATTTTCAACGCCGATGTGCAGGGGCGTTTGAGTGGAAGTCTCGATCTTTCAAGCTTGTTGAGTTCCCCCAGCACCATCCGGGTACCGGAGGGTGAGATGGCGGGGCAGTTGCAGGTCTACGGGCAGCGGGTGGTGGTGGATTACAAAGACCGCTCCCTCTCGGCTTTTTTGCCCCAGTACCAGGCCGGGGTGGTGGTGGAGCTCGAGCCTGGCAGCGACCCCTTGGTCATTGGGGTGGGCGACCTCGAGGGCTTGCTCAGCGTGGGCGAGCAGCTTCAGGGCCGGTTGTCGTACCGCGTGCAGGACGTGAACATAGAAGCCCAGATTCGCGGCCCGCGCTTGCGGCCCGAGTTCTCGCTTTTGGCCCAGACGCCCCTGGCTACCTTGGAGGCGCAGGGGAGCTATGCCCTTCAGCAGAACCGGGGGCAGGCCCAGGTTCAGCTCGAGAGCCCCTACGCGCAGGCCAGCCTGGAACTCTCCAGTACGGGTAGCAAGTACCAGGCCAGTGGGCGGTTGGCCAGCCTGCAATACCTGCGGCAAAACGGGCTGGTGCGCCTGAGCGGCGACGGCGCCCGCTGGACGCTCGCCTGGGCCGCACCCATGCGGGTGGAAGCCCAGGGTCAGGCGGCCAGTCTGGAAGAGGTGCGGCTTTCGGGGCAGGGGAGCCTCGAGGTGGCCGAGCGCCGCTTTGCCCTCTCTGGCAACCTGGCCATGAGCGGTGAAACCTTCACCGGACAGATGCAGGCCCGGGGAGAGCAGATTGCCCTGGAACTCCGGGGCGAGGGCCCTAGCCTGGTGGCGCGGGGAACCGCCTACGAAGCCTATGTGGAGGCCCGTACCAACCGCCGGGGTGACCTGAGCGGCCAGGTGGGCTACACCCGAACCCTGGCCGCCAACACCCTGAGAGCGCGGGGCACCCTAAGCGGAACCCTGTTCAAGCCAGAGCTGGTGGGCGAGGGCAGCCTGGCCGGGCGCGGGGCCGAGGTGGCCCTCAAGTTTGGCTACCGACCCGCTTCCCCTCGGGACGGCCAGGAGCCCATGCGCCCTCTGGAGCAACTCTGGGCCGAAGCCCAGGGGGCGGGGTTGTCGGCCAGCCTGGCCGGGGGCGTGCTTAAACTCCGCATGGACAGCGACCTGGAGCCTTTTGTGGGCCTGCCCATTCGCTTAGAGACTCAGGGCGAAGGGCCCTGGGAGACCCTCAAACTGCCGCTCCGGGTCAGTGGCCCCAACCTCGAGGCCAGTGGTACGGCCTTCCCGGCCAAGTTACAGGCCCAGATCGGGGGTCGCTACGAGCGACAGCGGTTCGACCTGAGCTACAACGGCCTCCTGCAACTGCGGCTGGATGGCCCCTATGCCAGCGGCACCGCCCGCTGGGTGGGCAATGCGCCGAGCGGGTTACTGCAACTGGACGTTCCGCTGCCGGGTGGGCGTCTGGTGGGGCGGGCCAGCCTGGAGGTGGGCCGGGTCGAACTCGAGGGCCGGGAGGGCTGGCAGGGCTCCTTGCGGGGGCAGTTGCGCGAGGGCTGGGCCCAGCCGACCCGCTGGCAGCTCGAGGCCAGCCTGCAAGGCCCTTTGCCCATACAGGGTGCGTCCGAGGCCACCCGGCTTTTTTTGCAAGGCCGCCTCGACCTCGACGCCTCGCCGCTGGCCCTGCGGGGCAGCGCAGAGGTACAGGTGCCGGAGTGGGGTGCGGTGCAGCTCAGCGCCCAGGGCAGTGAAATTGACCTGCGCGGCCTGGCCGAACTGGCTCCCCTTACTGGACGCCTGCGCTTGAACCCCTTGCAGGTCAACTGGTCGTATGTGGGGGCTTTGCCGCGTGGGCTGGGGAACCTCGAGGCCCGGGGCACCTATCCGGGCCAGTGGATTGCGGGCCGATACCAGATTGCCGGTCAGAGCACCAACCTCGAAGGCCAGGAGACCCGCTTGCGCCTCCGCGCCCCAGGGTTGGAGGCCACCCTGACCCCAGAGGGGCTCGAGGCCCGCTTGCAAAACTACAACCTGAGCGGCCTGCAGCTGAGTGGACGTGTCGGCGGCCCCTGGAATGGCCTGGAGGGCAACCTGGACTGGGATGCCCTGGGCCGCCGGGGTGCCATCCAGGCCGCCTGGCAGCAAAACCAGTTGCGGGCCAGCCTGAGCGGGGATCTGGCGGGTTCGGTGGGCTACGCCCAGACCTGGTCGGGGCGGCTGCGCTTCCGTGAGGGCAACCTCGAGCTTTCCGGGACTGGAATTCCAACGGTGGAGGGCGAGGTGCTGGGCCTGGCTTTGCGGTTGCGCTATCCCATGCTCCAGGTAGCCCCCAACCGCGAGAGCCTGAACAACCCAACCCCCGCCAGTACGCGCCGGGCCAGCAGCCTGCTGATCAACCTGTCGGACCGCAGCGCCTCGGGCGAGCTAGAGGTGCGGAATGTGGAGGTGCGGGGCCAGGGGCCTGAACTCGAGGCGGTCTATCCCTTTGCCGGGGGTCGCCTGGTCGCGGGTCTGGATTTGCACACCTATGTGGTGCGCCTGGCAGCCCCAGAGCTGGGCTCGGGGGAACTCCAGTTCAAGCAAGGTCAGCTCAGTGGGGAGCTCAACCTGACAGCCTTTGGACTGGAGGTGGCGGCGGAGGGGGCTGGTCAGAAAGCCAACCTGCGTATGCTGCACCCCGAGACCCCCTGGCTTCCCTGGAAAAAGGGCGCGCTAAATGGACAGATTGGCCTGGATGGGCGATGGCAACTGAGCTACCGCGATGCCGAACAAAAGCAGCAGATGGAAGCTGAAGGGCGCCTGCTCGAGGCCGTACTGAGCGCCAGAGGGCCCTGGCTTCAGGGGCAGATGCAATACACCGGCCAGGGGGACTGGCAGGGCAACCTGAACGTTGATTTGCCCCTGGAACTGCTGGCCAGCCGACTACAGCTCGAAATCGAGGGGAGGGAAACCCTCTCGGCCAAAGGCAACCTGCTCGGCGACCTGGGACGCCTGGAAGTGGAAGCCCGCCTGGCCCGCGATGGACTGCGGGCCCGCGCCGGTTTCAGCGACCTGGCCCTGGAGGAAGTCCCGTTGGTCAGCAGCCGCCTGCCCTTCCTTACCGGGCGCGCAACCGGGTCGCTGGACTACAACCAGGGGGCGCTCGAGTTCAACCTGAGGAGCCCCGGTCTGCGGGTCAGGGGCGACGACCTGGCCCTGACCACCCGCGCCCAGGGTTCCTTCAGCAACGGTCTGCTGCGGGCCGACCTCAGCTTCGAGCGCACCGGTAATCAAGGCACACTGGGCGAGAACGGGGTGCTGGGCTCCAACCGCACCACTGCCAAAATCAAGCTGGAAAACGGCATTCTGAGTGGAGAAGCCACGGCGGCTTCTTTCCCCCTGCACTGGCTGTTTTCCACCTGGGCGGGTGACCTGGCAGGGCAGGCCTACTGGACGGGCCAGACCACCTTTAGCATCAACACCCGCAACCCCTGGGCCTCCAGGGGCATCTGGGTGGGCGAGTACCTGCGTTTCCAGGGCGGCGGCGACACCCTGGTGGGCACCGCTGCTCTGCGCTTCGAGCAGGAGCGGCTCTACATAGACCAGCTGGCTCTCTCGGGCAAGGGCACCTGGAGCGGCTCGGGGTTTTACGGGCGGCGAGGTAGCAACCTTCGCTTGAGCCTGGAAAATACCTCCTTCACCCCGGTTCTGCAGGTAATCCCCAATCTCAAACCCCTGGCTCCTGAAGGCAGCGGAACTCTGCGGTTGGCCTCCACTGGACAGGTTTTCGACCTGACGCTGGAAAACTTCAATTTCAAACTGGGGCCGGTGCGAGCCGAGACCCCCCGTGCGGTGCTGCGGGTGGGCGATACTGCCAGCGCCGAGGGGCGCCTCAAACTCACTGCACCCTACCCTGCCGAGGCCGAACTCTCGGGCGAGGGAGACCTTAGCAACTTCATCGTTCGGGCCAAGGGCACGGCCGAAGTCCCACTCCTGAGCCCCAACGAGCCTTTTGTGCTCACCTTCGGCTACCCGGCCTACACCCTGGACGTCCAGCTCGAGCGCCAGAACGCCCGCCTGGCAGGCACGGTTTTCCCACAACTCATTCTGGCTTTGCAGGGGCAGGTGCCGGTGCGTTACCCGCAGTATTTCTTGCTCGAGGGCTTGCTGGATACCAACCTTATTCTGCGATACCAGCGCGGGGCCTATATTGTCCAGGGCTCAGCCGATGTGATCCGCGCTCGACTCGGTTTGCCGGAGGGGCAGCGCGAAGTCACCATCGCGGCCCCCCCAGAGCCAGGGGCCACCCGTGCAGCCAGTGTGGTGCCGGTGGAGTTCAACAACATTCGCCTCCGGGCCGAGAGGGGCATCCTGATTCAAGAGACGCTAGCCCAGGGCGAGCTTGCCGGTGAGCTGTTCCTCAACGGGGATTTCACCAATCCCTTCCTCTCGGGCGAAGTGGTACCCCTCAGGGGCAACTTCAAGCTCTGGGATCGGGACTTCACCATCCGCGACCGCTTGCCCGATGAGCGGAGCTTCGCCCGCTTCAGTCCGGCGGCGGGCATCCTGCCAGATTTGCAGATTGTGGCTGATACCCAGGTGCAAGACCGGGGCCAGGACAACCGGCGGATCCAGATATACCTGACCCTCAAAGGAGAGTTTGTTCGGCAAAACGGGCGTATCAAGGTTAGTCTCAACCCCACCTTTGTGGCCCGCTTCAACAACGAGATCGCCCGCAAAAACGATGGTCAGCCCTATACCGATGCCGAGATCTACGCCCTGTTGCTGCTGGGCCGTTCCGACCTCTCGGCGCTGCCTGCCGACATTGCCCAGACCGGCCTCCAGGCGGCAGTGCAGAACTTTATCGTGGGGCAGCTCGAGCGCGAACTGGCCAAGGCCCTGGGGCTCGATCAGGTTCGGGTAGAAATTCCGGCCTTGAACGGCGGTACTATTGAGGAAACCCGCTTTACCATCGGGCGCTACCTATTGCCCGAGCTGTTCTTTGCTTATACCGTAGACCTGCGGGGCTACCAGACCATCTTTGCCGAGTACCAGCAGGGCGATTACCGGTTCCGCTTCAGCAGCGAAATTTTCCCGCAACCAAGGCCCGAACTAACCTTTGGCTACACCATTCGCCCCATCGGGGCCGACCTTACCCTGGACATCGCCACCGGCGTCGGCGATGGCACCCGCAACGATGGGGTCAAGTTTGGCATCGGTTTCACCTTCCGCTTTTAAGTACCTCCCGCCTGTGTTTTGGCTAATGGGATGATCGAAAATCACTCGGGTATTGCGCCCGGAGCATGATTTTCTGGCGCAGTCTGAATTCATCTCTAAACCTCATACAGGCGCAACTTAGCACAGCGTTGCAATGGTGACCGTTCAACCCGAGGCAAAAGCAGACGGGAAGGTTTGCCAATCGGTTTCTCAAAGGAGCCGTCGTCTTTGCGAGGAGGCCAATGGCCGACGAAGCAATCCAGAGGAGGCTTGCCAAACTACCGGCTGGGCAGGGCGAACTCGATTGCTTCGCATCCTGTGGATGCTCGCAACACCAGAAAGACCTCCAGGATTCCAGTGCGAATGGATAGCCATCTAAACAACCATAAAGCTTAGTTGGCGTCAATATCCACAGAAGCGCGACGGATCGAATGGCCATAACCTCACCGCGTCTCTTGGCTTGCGACTTGTGACCTGCGACAGTGTATCCTGACCTCCTGCAATCCTGTCCTACTGGGCCTTGGGCTTCGGCCCATACTTTTCCAGGATGGTCTCACGGCTGATATAGACCACCTGGGCGGGGTCGGTGAATAGGTGACGCGCAATCTCGCCCCGGTAGAGCCAGGCGAACCAGGCCGTCGTAATTTTGGACTGCAGTTCCATAGCTTTGGGCACCGGATGGGTCTTGAAGCCCAGGGCCAGCGCCCCTTGCCCCAGATAGCTGTAGCCGAACAAAAACCGTACCTCGGGGTGCTCCTCGAGAAATTTCACGGTCTCCTTGAAAGTTTCGCGGAAGGCCCGCAAGACCTGCATGGTGGACATATCGGCCATCCGGGCCGACTCAAAGTGGATGTGGGCGCAGGGGGTGCCCCTGGGGTACTCGGGTAGGTCGGGGCCTGGGTAGGGCTGGATTTCCAGGCGCAGGATGTGGTTATAACGATACCCCACCTTGATATTGCCCACCTTTTGGTCGTAGCGTTCCTCGTGGCCCTGGTTAATCCGGATGAGCCCCTGGCGTGGGCCCAGGGGTTTTGCTGCCAGCTCATCCAGGGTGACCGCCTCATAGCCGTTTTCCACCAGTTTGGGCAGCAGCAGCTCCAGCACCCGCAGGGTGCGGACGGGGCCATCGTGCAAGAGCACCACCGAACCCCCCTTCAGGTAAAACAGCATTCGTTCCACCAGTTGTTCAGCCGGTTTGTCCAGCCAGTCCTGCGACTCGAGATCCCACAGCGCGACCTGCTTGCCCTGTAGCCTGGCGAAGAGACGCGTAAAGGGTGAATGGATGCCCCAGGGGGGGCGGTAGAGCTTGCCGGGGCTTTTTTGGATGTGCAACCACTCCGTCCAGGGGGCCATCAGCACGGCGGGGCGGTGCCAGTAGCCGTGGGCCTCGATCTGGTGGCCTGCCGATGCAATCCTGGCTACCAGGTCAGGGTGCTGTTCGGCCCGTTGCCCGGTCAGAAAAAAAGTGGCCTTGCAGCGATAATGCTCGAGCAGCCCCAAAATGGCCTCGGTCTGTTCCGAGGGACCATCGTCGAAGGTCAGGGCTACCCTGGGCTCGGCCCGGCTGCCCCAGGCCAGCGCTCCCAGGCCCATCCACCTTCCCAGTACATCCGCCAGCACATAAACCAGCAGGGCAGCTACCAGCAGCGTGCCAACTAAGGTTGCGGCGTCCACCAGGGCCTCCACAAAGCGAAAATGTAGAAAATACTAAGCAAGAGCATAATTGTCCCACCGGCAAAGAAAGGTGCGTTGTTGGCGATTGCTGCGGCCAGCACCCCACCCACGGCGGGGCCTATGGCGTGACCTAACCCCTCTACGGTCATCAGCGTACCCCAGGCGGCTGCCCGGTTGTTTTCTGGCAATAGCCGCACCACCAGTGCGTTCCAGGCCGGGCCAAAGCAACCAAACCCAACCCCGCCCACCACCGCCAGCAGCAACAAGACCGGAAGCCCTGGCTTCAAGCCCAGGCCAATCATGGCCAGCCCGATGAGCAGTAGCCCCACAATCAGCAGTTCGCGGGGGCTTTTACGGTCGGCGTAGCGGCCTGTCCAGATGAGCAAAACGGTGGAGATGACTCCCCCCAGCACAATCAGCACCGTGATCCAGAACATGCTCAGGCCCAGGCCCTGGGCATATTTGAGGATGTAAAAGCTGAACAAGGCAGGAGCAAACGTTTGCCCGAACGCAGCGGGGATGAACAACAAGAGCCGCCGCCACGGATACAGTTCCTGACGGGGTGGGCGCACGCGCTCGGGGCGGAAGATGAGCGAAAGGCCCACTACAATGACCACTATCTGCACCCACTCGAGCACACTCAAGGCTAAAGCAGGGTTAAGCTTGGTCAAAAAACCAATCCCAAGCACCCCAATGCCCGTCCAGGGGGCGGTGAGTACGTTGGTCAGGGTGACTGCCCGGCCCTCCCGGCCCTGTACCGCAACCCGGCTGCTCAGGGTCAGCAAACCGGGAAAAATCGCAGAGAGCGATACCCCCCAGACCAGGCTCAGGGCGAACAGCAGCAGAGGAGACTGTGCGTGCGGGGCAATGAGCAAAGCTAGCAGCCCTACCGTCCCTGCCGCCACGGTGACAATGCCCATGCCCAGCTTTTGTGAAAGGTAGCCCCCCAGGCTCTTGCTAAAGCTATCGGATAGGAGGTGAATGCTCCAGGCTGTACCGATCACGGCCAAGGTGAAACCCAGGCTGGCCCCATGAATTGCCAGGTAGCCTGCGTAAAATCCGTTGCGTACCCCTTCTAACAGGCCCCAGGCCAGTATCAGGCGTCCTACCGATGACAGTCCTTTGAGGCGCCAGGGGGATAGACGTTGTAACTTGAGACGCACGGCTTAGAGTATACCTGTGCGAATCTCGGTGGTAGTTCCAGCCCGAAATGAAGAACAACTGATTGTGGGGTGCTTGGAGGCGCTCAAGGGCCAGACCTTGCCGCCCGATGAGATTATCGTGGTAGACAATGGCTCTACCGACCAGACGGGTGAGCTGGCAGCGCGTATGGGGGTCAAACTGGTCAACTGCCCTACCCCAGGGGTCGCGCTGGCGCGCCAGGCCGGCCTCGAGGCCGCCACCGGCGACTGGGTGGCCACAACCGATGCCGACAGCCGGCCGGTTGCGGGCTGGCTCGAGGCCCTGCGACCCCACATGGAGCAGAGCGTGGCCCTCTATGGCCCCTTGCGCATGTTTGGGCTTCCTGCCTGGCAAGAAGAACTCACCGAACTGGGCTACGGGGTCTTCCTCAAGCTCATGCAGCTTATAGGTAAGCCCAACCTGGCCGCCGCCAACATGGCCTTTCACCGCCAGACCGCGCTGGAAGTGGGTGGCTACCCGCTGGTGGAGGCAAGGGAGGATGTGCTGTTGGGCTGGAGTTTGAAGGCTAAAGGCCCGGTACGCTACGTCCGGGACGCCCTTGTGCTCACCTCAGCCCGGCGGGTTCGGGGTGGTTGGTTCAATTTTTTGCTCCAGCAGGCCAGGAACCTTAGCGGGAATTCGTCAGGCTACTTTGCGGCAGGCGAGGGAAGGGAATCTTGAGCCGACGCGGCTCAAACTCCACCAGCCGGGTGGCCTCGTCGTAGATGGCCACAATCTGTTCGGCCACCCGCCGGGCCGTGCGTCGGTCGGCAAATTTGCGGGCTCCTTCGCTAAAGCGCTGCCGCAGGTTCTCGTCGCGTAGCAGTTCCAGGGCTCGCTCGGCCATGGTGCGGTAGTCGCCGGGCGGTACCAGGTAGCCGCTGCTGCCCTCCTCGACGCCCTGTAAAGTGCCTTCGGCCCCCACCACCACCACCGGCACGCCCACCGCCTGGGCCTCCCAGATCACGAGCCCCTGGGTCTCGGTCTCGCTGGCGAACAAAAATAGCTCGGCCATGCGGTAGTAGCCACCGATTTTTTCGTAGGGCACCGGCCCCACGAAGGTAATGTGCTCCCCGACGCCCAGTTGGTAGGCCAGTTGGCGTAGCTCTTCCTGATCCGGCCCCATCCCCACCAGGGCCAGGTGAGCGTCCGATTCTTTGCGAATCTCGGCCAGGGCCCGGATTACCACATCCACGCTTTTTTCCTTGCCCAGCCGCCCCACGTGCAGCAGGCGGCGTTTGCCGGCGGGCCAGGGCGAAACCGGGTCGGGGGCGGTTTGCAGGATATCGGTGTCTATGCCGGTGGGAATCACCTTGATCTCGCGCTCGATTTCGTAGCTCTCGGCCAGTTTCTTGACCGGGTCGGTGGGGGCAATGACCACATCGGCGCGGTTGTAGAAGGCCTGGCAGACCTTTTGCATGATGCCCACGTATTTGTCCAGCGTGGCCACGCCGGGGATGTAGTGGGCGTATTTTTCCAGGTGGGTGTGGAAGGTAGAGACGTGGGGCAGGCGGTTGCGGTAGGCCAGCCGGGCCCCCCAGATGCCAATAAAAAGGGGAGTGTGGGTGTGGAAGATCTCGAACTCGGTGGGCAGCAGGCGGCTGCTGGGCATGGCCAGGCGCTGGTTTTCAAAGAAAGGATAGGGCACGCTGGGAACCCGCACCACCCACTCCTCCCTGGGGTCGGCGTCGGGCATCTCGGGGGCCAGCACCCAGGCCTCGTGGCCCATGCGGCGCAGCTCACGCTTGAGCAGGTAAACGCTGGTGGCGACCCCGTTTGGCCCTGGCAGGTAGGTGTCGGTGAACAGGCCGATGCGGTATAGGCGCACGGGTATATGTTAGCACAGCCCGCAATTGGCGCCCTCGAGCGCCTTCATGGGGACAGACCTGCCTGAAGAAGGCTCAGGGGTATTTGGGCGGGGGCGTGCGAAACCCCTCGAGCCAGCCCTTCCAAATGACCCTGGCGCCCGCTGTCCCCCGTTCGCGCAACCGGGCCAGAAAAACCCCCAGGCTGTTGAGCGTCCAGAAGGTTTTTCCCAGGGGGCCGAAGGCATCGGAGCGCACCAGCCAGGCCCGGTTGCGGGCCTCGAGATAAAACTGCTCGTCCGAAGCAGTAACCGCCGAGCTAAAGGGGTTGCGGGTTTTGTGTACGACCACGCTATCCTGAACCAGGAAACCCAGGCCGCGGCGCAAAAGCCTGCCCGAGTACTCCAGGTCGTCGTTCCAGAGAAAGTAGTCCCTGGTGGGCAGGGGGTGCTGCAAGGCAGCCGAGCGGCTGACCAGCATGGAGGCATAGGTGCCAAAACGAACCGGCACCAGCCTGTGTTCCCTGGACTTCACCAGCAGGGCGGGGCGACGAAGGTCGGGCCAGGGAATGCCCATGGGGTGAACCCGCCCGTCGGTCCAGAGCAGTCGGCTTAGCAGCAGGTTGGGCTCGAGGCCCATCCCCCGCACCCGACGAAGCCCCTCGAGCAGGTGGAAAAGGCTGTCCGGCTCAGGGTGCGCGTCGTCGTCCAGCAGCCAGATCCAGTCGTGCTCCAGGTGCCGGGCCAGGGCCAGACCATGATGAAAACCGCCCGCAGCGCCGGTGTTTTCGGGCAGGCGCAGGTAGCGAAGCTGGGGGAACCGCTGCTGCACCAGGGCCTCGGTGCCATCGGTCGAGGCATTGTCCAGCACCAGCACCTCGGCGGGCCGGTGGGTTTGTTGCAGAAGGCGCTGCAAACACTCCTCGAGGAGCGCCTTGCGGTTATGGGTGACCACCAGGGCCAGCACACTATCCGGCATGGGCACCCCGCAAAGCCAGTGCCTGGCGAATCTCCCGGGCAATTTGGGGCAGGGCCCCCCTGGGCCCGTTGCGCTCGAGGCCCTCCCTTCGCGCGGCCTCCCGTGCGGTTTCATCTGTCAGAAAAACCCGCACAGCTTCGGCCACGGCCTGGGGGGAAGGCTCCACCAGCCGCAGGGCCTGGCCCAGCAGGCGGCTCTGGCGCAGGGCGTTGGGGTAGATGTACTGAGGGCCGGGGGTGGGGAAGGCCACCACCGGAATGCCCATCCCGGCGGCCTGCTCGTTGGCGGTTCCGGCAGTGCCGATGGCGACCTGCCCCACCTGCAAAATGGCCGAGAAGGCACCCCGCAACAGCCAGACCCGGTGCTGTGCGGATATGGCAATGGCGGTGTGGTCGTCCTGCACCTCGAGGCGCCAGCCCTCCGGCAGCGGAACCTGCTGGAAGTCGGCTGCCCAGGCTACCAGGCCCTGCAGTTCGGGGAGTAGCGCTGCACTCTTTAGCATCAGGGGCAGGCTAAAGCGCACATCGCCGCGGGTGCCGGGTAGCAAGACCAGTACCGGCCTGCCATCCAGCACCCCGCTCAGGTCGCGTTCGGGAGGCGAGAGGGTGTCCATAGCCATGCTGCCCACAAAACGGGCCTTATGCATACCCAGGCGGTGTGCGCGTTGCTCGCTCAGCGGGTCGCGCACGTATACGGCCTGGACGAAGCGGTGCATCCAGCGCTCGTAGAACATGTAGTCTTCGGCGGCGAACTGGTTGGGCTGTTTGAGTCGCTCCCAGACGCTGCGTCCTGCCCAGTAGTAGTGGGAGATTTGCGGCTGAAGGTGAAACAGCGGTAGCCGCCCCCAGTCCGAGGCCAGCACCCCGATGGCCAGGGCGTAGGCATCGCCAACCACCGCGACGGCCCGCACGGCCCGCCGGGCTTGCTGGGCAGCCCGGATCTGCCGGACGATTTCCAGATGAAAACCGGCCTTCAGGTCGGCTATCAGGTTCTCCAGGCTGTTGAAGGGGAAGCCCCCCGAGGGCATCTGGGTGCGGGGGCCCAGAATGCGCTCGACCCGCCCCTCGTAGCGCTTGCCGGCCCCTACCAGGGGCAGCGCCGCCAGCGAAAGGCCCTCCAGGTGCGTGCAGAGGGTGGCGCCGATCAGGTCTTCGGCGTTGCCGTTCGAGATGATGAGCACGTCGGTCATGCCGGTTCAACTTTGGCTGATTGGGCCACTACTGCCGATTCTGGCATGTTTTGCACGGCCTCTTGCAACTGCTCGCCGCCAGGCACGAGCCCACTGCGTGAGGGTGGGGTGTCAGGAGACTGCGCTGGCCTCGTCTTGTGCTCGAGGGTCACCTGCAAAGCCAGCCGGATGGCCTGGGCCTGGGTCTGGAGCGGCACAAAGGCCTGGGGTTTGTGCAGGGCCAGGGTTTCGTCGGGGGGCAGGTGGATGAAACCAGCCGGCACCTCCGGCGGCAGCGTGGCGAGGGCCAGGTACATCACCTGGTTGCACAGGTAGAGCCCGGCGCTGTTGCTGACCACACCGGGAATGCCCGCCTCGGCCCAGCGGGCCTGGATGGCCCGGAGGGGGAGCCGGGTGTGCAGGGCCAGAGGGCTTCCCGGCAGAATGGGGGTGTCTTGCGGGCGGTGCCCGCTGTTGTCGGCGATTTCAAAGTCGAGCAGGTTGACCGCCAGGCGCTCAATTGACAGGAGCGTCCGGCCCGCTGCCAGCCCCAGGTGCAGCGCGACTGCAGGCCGGTGGCGGTGGTAGAGCCCCTGCAGGGCCTCGGGGGCCCGGTGGGTGTCTACCGGAAGGGTGGCCCGCACCAACTGGGCTTCGCCCAGGCGCTCGGGTAGATGCTCGAGCAAAGCGCTGCTGGGGTTGTGCGGTAACCCGGCAAAAGGCTCAAAACCGGTGACCAGAATCTTCACGGTGCTAGTGTAACAAGTCCTCCTTTGGTGGTTACAGCCTGGCGGTAGACTACAGTGCTCCCCCAGGGCTTGTCCTGGTGGAGTGTAAGGCCATGTGGAAGTAAAGCCAGTATGCATACAACTGCCCCATCTATCCTGAACCACTACCTGCCCGGCCTGCCCCAGGTGGCCCGGGCCCTGCTATTTGCCCAGGGCGAGGGCCCCCGGGTGTTGCTCTGCCCCCCCGAGCGCCTGAGCCTGTATGCCGACCTGGGGGCGCTGGGGGTCTCGGTTTACGTGAACCCTGGCCTCGAGGCCATCGGCGAGGCCCAGGTGGTGGTGATGAGCTACCCCGAAGCCCTGGCGGCTTTTCCGGCCCAGCCCGAAGACTGGCGTCTGGTGCTCGAGGTAGGGCGCCAGTACCTGCGGGAAGACCTGCTGGAGCGCCTCTATCGCATGGGCTACCTGCGCGAGGAGGACTACCGCGTGCAGGGGGATGTGCTCGAGCTGGAGGAAGTCCGGCTGGAGTTCTTCGGCGATGAACTGGATGCCCTCAAGGTAGCCGGCGAACCCCGTCAGCGCTACGTCCTGACGGCCCGTGAAGGCAAGGCCGAGACCTGGGACTCCCACAAAATCCTGCACTTCCCCGGCACGGTCTACCTCGATACCCCGGCCCTGGCACCCGAGGCGCTGTGGCCCCTGATTGCAGGCCGTAGCCGGGTCGCCTTCGGCCTGGGCGGGCCCGAGCTGCCCTCCCTGCCCCTGCCCTACAAGCCCCTCCCTCCCTACCGGGCCCGTATCTCGCAGTTTGTGGAAGATGTCCATGCCTGGATGGGGGCGGGTTTTTCGGTGGTGTTCTTCTACCGGCACCCCAAGAGCCGCAGTTATCTTTTGCAAAAACTACAGGGGTCAGGGGTCAGGGGAGAGGGGTCAGGGGAGAGGGGTCAGGGCTCTGGTGCCGATACCCCAGCCCTCAACGCACTTCGCTCTACCCCCACCCTGTCACCCAAACCCGGAACCCTGAACCTGGTGCCTGCGCCCTTCGAAGGGGCCTTCCTGGACCCCGAAACGCGCACGGTGTATCTGAGCGAGGCCCACCTGTACGCCTTTGGGGGGGCCGAGGTACTGCGCAACCGGCGGGTGGTGGGGGGCGAGGTGGCCGACCCTGGGGCGCTCTCGGTGGGCGACTACCTGATCCACCCCGAGCACGGCATCGGGCAGTACCTGGGCCTCGAGACCCGCGAGGTACTGGGGGCCAAACGCGACTACCTGGTCTTGCAGTACGCAGGCGAGGGGAAGATGTACCTCCCGGTAGAGCAGCTACCCCTGCTCAAGCGCCACCCCGGCACCACCGACGATCCCCCGGCCCTCTCCTCGCTCGGCAAGGGGGAGTGGAAGCGCACCCGGGAAAAAGCCCAGCGCGACGCCGAGGAGCTGGCCCAGCGGATGTTGGTGCTGCACGCCAAGCGCGAGGCCACGCCGGGCCGGGCTTTTGGCCCTCTGCCCGAGTGGGATGTGCTGGTGGAGCAGAACTTTCCCTTCGAGCTGACCCCCGACCAGCACAAGGCCCTGGAAGAAACCCTGCGCGACCTCGAGGCCCCCCGCCCCATGGAGCGCCTGATCTCGGGGGATGTGGGCTTCGGCAAGACCGAGGTGGCCCTGCGGGCCGCCCACCGGGTGGTGGGGCACGGGGCCCAGGTGGCGGTGCTGGTGCCCACCACGCTCCTGGCCGAGCAGCACACCCAGACCTTCCAGAAACGCCTGGAGGGCCTGCCGGTGCGGGTGGCGGGTCTCTCGCGCTTCACCTCCGAGAAAGAGGCCAGCGCCATTCTGCGCGACCTGGCGGCGGGCCGGGTGGACATCGTGATTGGCACCCACCGCCTTTTGTCCCCCGATGTGCGCTTCAAAGATCTGGGCCTTCTGGTGGTGGACGAGGAGCACCGCTTTGGGGTGGCCCAGAAGGAGCGCATCCGCGAACTCAAGGAGGCCGTGGACACCCTGTTTTTGTCGGCCACGCCGATCCCCCGCACCCTCTACAGCGCCCTGGTGGGCCTGCGCGACCTCAGCAGCATCCAGACTGCCCCGCCGGGCCGCAAGCCCATCCAGACCATCCTGGCCCCCTACGACCCCGCACTGGTGCGGCAGGGGATTATGGACGAGCTCGAGCGCGGCGGCAAAGCCTTTTACGTGCACGACCGGGTGGCTACCATCCTGGCGCGGCGCAAGTACCTGGAAGCCCTGGTGCCCGAGGCCCGGATTGGCGTGGTCCACGGCCAGATGAACGAAACCGCGGTGGAGGAGACCATGCTGGCCTTTGCCGAGGGGGCTTTTGACGTGCTCCTGGCCACTACCATCATCGAAAGCGGGCTGGATATCCCCGAGGCCAACACCATCCTGGTGGAGCGGGCCGACAAGCTGGGCCTGGCGGCCCTCTACCAGCTCCGTGGGCGGGTAGGGCGCAGAAAAGAGGAAGCCTACGCCTACCTGTTTCACCCCCTGCGCCTGACCGAAGGGGCCGAGCGCCGCCTGGCGGCCATCGCCGACCTCTCCGACCTGGGCTCGGGGCACCTCCTGGCCGAGAAGGACATGGAAATTCGCGGGGTGGGCAACCTGTTGGGGCCCGAACAGCACGGCCACA
The DNA here is from genome assembly GCF_017497985.1 of Meiothermus sp. CFH 77666. Lineage (NCBI taxonomy): Bacteria > Thermotogati > Deinococcota > Deinococci > Thermales > Thermaceae > Meiothermus > Meiothermus sp. CFH 77666. The sequence continues at coordinate 85,395 of NZ_JAGDFV010000006.1, read as the reverse complement.
TCCGCGCGGTGAGCCTGGAAATCTACACCGAGCTTCTATCCGAGGCCATCCGCAAGCTCAAGGGGGAGCAGGTGGAGCTCGAGCGCCACGTCACCCTGGACCTTCAGCTTTCGGCCCGCCTCACCCCCGAGTACATCCCCAGCCCCGCCGCCCGCAGCCGCTTCTATGGCCGCCTGGCCGAGACCCGCAACCTGGCCCAGCTTTCCCGCCTTGCCAGGGAAATCAAGGAACGCTACGGCCCCGCACCCGAGGAGGTGGAAAACTTCCTGGCCCTCACCAAACTCCGACTGGTAGCGGAGTCCAAGGGGGTGGTCTCCATCACCGAGGACATGCTCCACCTCCAGATTGCCTTTGAGACCGCCCGCCTCGACTACGACGCCAAAGCCCTGCGAGCCTTACCCTTCCGAGTCGAGCCCACCCAGTACCCGCCGGGGTTTCGTATTCCCAAAAAAGGCCTGGCCGTGCAGGAGTACGTTCAAGCCATCAGTGAGGTGCTGTATCTGGTGGGTTGAGCGGGTGCTTATGTTACCCTGAGTTCGTGGAAACCCAGGTGCTGGATAGCGTTCGAGGGGTTTTTTCTCGATACCCTCAGGTGCAGGTAGCCTTTTTGTTCGGCTCCCGCGCCTTTGGAAAATCGCGCCCTGGGAGCGACTGGGATATCGGGGTGTATCTGGAGCCCCAAAAGCCCGACCCCACGCTGGACATCCTGACCGACCTGGTGAAAGCCGGCTTCGAGCGCGCAGACCTGGTTGTTTTGAACCAGGCCCCGCCGGTGCTGGCCTTTGAGGTGGTGCGGGCTAACGGGGTCGTCTTTCAGCGGGAGGGGTTCTGCGTGGGGAGCTACGTTTCGCGGGTGGTGCGGGAGTACTGGGATTTAGAACCCCTCTTGCGCGTACAGCGGGAGGCCATGAAAAGGCGGTGGCTCGGTGACCCGGCCTGAGGTGCTGCGGCGGCGGCTGGCGCACCTGATGGCCGTCCATCTGGCCTCGGACGAAGGCGGGGGTAGCTTTGAGCGCAGGGCTTGACCGGCGCAGGGTATACCGCGTTTTGCAGGAGAACCTTGGCGACCTCGAGACGCTTGTTTCGGGGCGCATCACTTCCGCCATGTCCTGGGCTGTACGGTCGCTCATCCGCGTCCGTAGTAGGCGCCTCGAGGCCCTCACCCGGGTGTTTGTGCAGTTGTTATAGCGTCCAATGCCTCCCAAAGTTGCAGAATGACCGGATGCAGGGTGCTAAGGTGGGTCGCACGCAGGCGTTGACCTCTGGCCTCGAGCCTTCCCTCTCCGATCAGTTTCGCTACGGTGGGAGCCAGAGCGGGCCAAAGCTCCAGTCCCGTGCGTACCTCGAGGCTCCCCACATCCACCCCCTCCCGCAGCCGCAGCCCCAGCATCAGGGCTTCTTTGGCGTGCTCGAGGGGGCTAATTTCTTCTGTTGCAGGCGCTTCCCCTGCCAGCCAGCGCGGAAGTGGTGGATTGGTGGCGCGGATGGCGTACAGGGCTTTTCCCGCTTGTGCAGGCAGGTGGGCCGCCGCCCCCGGCCCCAGCGCCCCCCAGAAGCCCAGTTGCCAGTACACCTGGTTGTGCTGGCTTTCCTGGTGGGGCAGGGCGAAGTTGGAAACCTCGTAACGGACAAAACCGGCCTCTCCAAGAATTTCCTCGGCTTGTTCGAAAGCGCGGGCCTCCTGTTCCTCGTCGGTTTGCAGGTTGGCCAGCGCAAAGGGCGTGCCGGGCTCAATTTGCAGCGTGTAGGCCGAAATGTGCCCCACGCCCAGCGCACGGGCTTCGCGCAGGTCGGCCTCGAAGTCCTGTCCGGGCAGGCCCAGTATCAGGTCCAGCGAGGTGCGGAAACCGGCTTCCAGGCTCATCTCCACCGCCTTCAGGGCGCCTTTGCGTCCGTGGGCCCGGCCCAGGGTTTTGAGTACATCGTCCTGGAAACTTTGCACCCCCAGCGAAAGCCGGTTCACCCCCAGGCCCCGCAGGAGCTGCAGCCGTTCGGTATTGAGCGTACCGGGGTTGGCCTCCAGGGTGACCTCGGCCCCGCCGATGTCCCAGGGCAGGGCGGCAAACAGGGCCCGGAGTTCAGCGCTCCGCAGGAAGCTGGGGGTGCCGCCGCCTAAGTAAAGGGTTCTGAGAGGCCCTGGGTACTGCTCATACAGGGCTCTGGCCTCTTCGGCCAGCCGCTCGAGGTAGGCCGCTACCACCCCGCCGTGCCGCCTGACTACGTGAAAATCGCAGTAGGGGCAGATGGTAGGGCAGAAGGGAACATGTACGTAAAGGTGTTTCAAAGGTGTGCCTCGACCCACTCCACAATGCCGCGAGCGACCTCTACTGCATCCAGGTAATCGTCGTAAGTGATGGGCGGATGGGTTCCTGGGTAATGAAGTGCTATTGCAAAGGGGGTTAGCTCAACTGCCCGCAAAACCTCAGAAGGTAAAGCCTCTCCGTGCTGTTGCAGCAAATCAAGTAAGAGACCCAGGTTATGCGTTTTAGGGAAGGCGATGCCACGGGAAATACAAAGTGCTTTAAGAGCTTTCTCTGCCTCCTGTTGGGCATTGTATCCAAGTTCCTCCAGGAAGATTTCTGGACTCGGCTTTACCTGAGCCAGTGCGAGACTGCTTTTTGCTCGGGCCAGCCAGGTTTGTGGGTGGCTCGGGTCATGCGGCATACAGCACCTGCCCCTCCCGCAAGGCAGCCGGAAAAATGGTCATCCAAGCGTTTTGATAGTTCCTGAGATCCTCCGGACTGGCCAGTACCACTTCAATGTCCAAACCAAGCCCAAGAAGCGCTTTGTGAAGCTTTTTGTATGTGGCAAGGGTTTTGTCCTCCGCCGGCACAACTACCAATAAGTCATAGTCGCTGTCCGCGCGGGCACTACCACGGGCTCTCGAGCCAAATAGAATAATCTGCTCAACTGGAACGGTGGCCGTGATGCGGGCTATAGCCGGCTCTAGTTCAGGGTAGTTCACGTTTTCAATATAGCGTCTTTCGGAAAAAAGCCTCCGCTCGTTCCATCAGGAGGGTGAAGTTCGAATTGCGAAAAGTGTGGCCCGCACCGGCATAGGTAAAACACTGGTGGGAAACGTTGTTTTTCCGTAGCGCCGCACAAATTTCACCGGCCCAGGCGTAGGGGGTCTGGGTATCGGCGGTGCCGTGGTGCACCTGCACCTGGGCCCGGATACGGGCGTAAAAATTGATGGGGGAGATTTGCGCCAGGGTCTCGGGTGGCGTGTTGAGCTCGTTGCAGCCGCGCTGACGGTTGGTGAAAACAAAGCAGATCTGCCGGGCATTCTTCAGGTCGTCGCCGTGCATGGTGCCGTAGAGCAACACCGCCCGAATTTGCGGGTCGAGCACCGCTACCCGCTGGGCTATGCCGCCGCCCATGCTGTGCCCCATCAGCCCCACGCTGGGCAGGGCTTTTTCCAGCGCTCCACGCCCCGCCTGGGCCCGCACAATTGCAGCCAGGTCGAGTATTTCCCGCGCATACAGCACCCTCGAGGCCCCTTGCTCGGGGCTCCCCTGCGACAGGCCGTGCCCGCGCAGATTGGGGTGAATGGTAACGAACCCGGCCCGGGCCAGGCTGTCGGCATAGCGGGTGGTGTAGGCCAGGGTGCGGTAGATGGCGGGGTTCACATACCCATGAATCACAATCACTACCGGAAAGCGCCCTGCTGTGTTGGGCACGTTCATGAAGCCGTACATGGTCAGGCCATCGGAGGGGTAACGCACCAGATAGCGGGTAAAGCTGGGGTTGCGCTCCAGCACCCGCTCGGCCACCAGCGTTCCGCCGCCGTAGCGAAGGCGGGTGAGTTCGGGAATCGTGGCAACACCCTGTGCAAAGACCCCTGAGGCCCACCCGATTGCGCTAAAAGCCAGGATTACGCCAAAGAGCCGCATTGGATAAAAATACCCTTTTGGTGGGAATGGCGGGTTATCCAAAGGCACATTCGTTACAAACAACCCTCGCATAATGGATTTCAGGAGCCATTCTGGGCGTAATCCGTCACAGAACCAGGTAACGGGTGCATGTTACACTGAGCCTACTATGGTTGAGCCTGCCATCGCACTCTTTGGGAGCGCCTACCAGAAAGCTTCGCAGGTTCTCGAGGAGTTGTTACGCGAGAGCGGGGCACGTTATGCAATGCTGCTGGATCGCAAGGGGTTTGTGCTGGCCCACAAAGAAGCCCTCTGGGCGCCCAGGCCTCCAGCGCTGGACTCGCTGGCTACCCTGATCGCCGGTAACGCCGCCGCCACCCAGGCCCTGGCCAAAATGCTGGGCGAGCCCCGCTTCAACGAGCTGCTGCATCAGGGGGCCACCCACGGCCTGTACGCTGAAGAGGTGGGCGAGCTGGCCTTGCTGGTGGTTATCTTCGACAACTCGGCCCCGGTGGGCCGGGTTAAGCTGTTCGGCAAGCGAGCGGTACAGGCCCTCGAGGTCATCACCCGTGACGCGGTGGTGCAACCTGGAACCCTCGGGATTGATCATGAGTATCGGGATGGGGCCAGTGCCCTCCTGGACGAACTATTTGGGAACTGATATGAGCACGATTAACTTTGCCGCCAGGGAGATCAACTTCAAAATCGTTTACTACGGCCCCGGCATGTCCGGCAAGACCACCAACCTCAAGTGGGTCTTCCAGCAGGTGCCCCAGAACCGCAAAGGGGAGATGGTCTCGCTGGCGACCGAAGACGAACGAACCTTATTCTTCGACTTTTTGCCGGTGGATCTGGGTGAGGTGAAGGGCTTCAAGACCCGCTTCCACCTCTACACCGTGCCGGGGCAGGTTTTTTACAACGCCAGCCGCAAGCTCATCTTGCGGGGGGTGGATGGGATAGTGTTCGTGGCCGACTCCGCTCCCAACCGCCTGCGGGCCAACGCCGAGTCCATGCGCAACCTGCGCGAGAACCTGGCCGAGTACGGCATCAAACCCGAGGACATCCCCATCGTGCTCCAGGCCAACAAGCGCGACACCCCGGATGCCCTGCCGGTCGAGATGATTCAGGCCGTGATCGACCCCGAGATGCGCCTGCCCATCTTCGAGGCGGTGGCCACTACGGGGGTGGGGGTCTTCGAGACTCTTAAGGCGGTCAGCCGCCAGGTGCTCTCGAGGGTGGCAGCAGCCTCTTGATAAACCTCCATAATCCAGGCTCGGTGTTAGCTGGGCTTGTTACTTGGGTGCAGGCCCTACGTGCCTGGACTTTCACATTGTTATTCTGTGCGAAGTGGGGAACCTGCTGTGCTATGGGCCCCGCAATCGCCCTACCAACCCAGATTTGCTTCGTTGTTGATGGCGCCTTCTCGAGAGGATGCCGTGACCGCTATGCAGCAACACCGAAGATTTGGCGACTTGCGACTCGAGACCCGAGACCTGCCACAACATGATCCGTCTCGGCCTGCCGACCTGGGATTGGTATGCTGTAAGGGCATGAAAACCACTCCACTTCATCAAGCGCACCTGGCGCTGGGGGCCAAAATGGTTCCCTTTGCCGGCTATGAAATGCCCATCCAGTACACCTCCATTACCTCCGAACACCTGGCCGTGCGGGGGCTTGCGGGCATGTTCGACGTGAGCCACATGGGGGAGTTCTGGATACGGGGGTCGGGAGCACTCGAGTTCTTGCAGTACGCAACCCTGAACGACGTCTCCAAGCTCAAGGTGGGACGGGCCCAGTACTCCATGCTGCCCAACGAGCGGGGGGGCCTGGTGGACGACATCTACATTTACCGGACGAACGAGAACGAGTATTTGATGGTGGTGAACGCGGCCAACATCGAGAAAGACTGGGCTCACCTCAACAACCTGAAGGCAGGTTTTGAAGTGGAGCTCGAGAACGCCTCCGACTTCTTTGCCCTCATTGCCGTACAGGGCCCCCAGGCCGTAGCCGTGCTGCAAAAGCTCTCGGACACCGACCTGACCTCACGCAAGAAGAACGATACCTTCATGGGTAAGCTGGTGGGGAAGTGGGTGCGCTTTGCCCGCACCGGTTACACAGGCGAGGATGGCTACGAGGTGTTTGTGGCCCCGGACGAGGCCCGGGTGGTCTGGGAGGCTCTGCTGGGGGCGGAAGTCACCCCATGTGGGCTGGGGGCGCGGGATACCCTGCGGCTGGAAGCGGGTTTTCCCCTCTACGGCCACGAGCTGACCGACGAGACCAGCCCCCTTTGTACGCCCTTTAGCTGGGTGGTCAAAAGCCACAAGGAGTTTCACGGTAAAGAAGCCCTGCTAAAAAACCCCTGCGAGCGTCAGCTGGTGGGCTTGCAGGTGGAAGGGGGCATTCCCCGCGAGGGCTACCGGGTGCTGAAGGAGGGTCGGGAAGTGGGCATCCTGACCTCGGGTACACACTCGCCGGTACTGAAGAAGGGTATCGGGATGGCGTATGTGAAGTCAGACCTCACTGCTTTGGGCACTTCCCTGGACGTTGAAATTCGGGGCAGAATGGCAGCCGCAACCGTGGTCGAGACGCCTTTTGTTAAGTTGTAGTAAAAGCCCCAGGAACCCTGCCCCTGTGCTCAAGGCGGTGTTTGGCAATAAACTGACTGCCGAGGTGACATCATGAACTATCCTTCCGAGCTTAAGTACACCAAGTCGCACGAATGGGTTCGCCTCGAGGGCGACGTAGCCGTGGTAGGTATCACCGACTTTGCCCAGGATGCGCTGGGCGACGTGGTGTTTGTGGAACTACCGCAGGTGGGTAAGGTTGCCGAAGCGGGCGTCGCGGTAGCGGTGGTGGAGTCGGTCAAGACCGCCTCGGATATTTACGCGCCGGTAGCAGGTGAGATTATCGAGGTGAATGCTGCCCTGGGAGATAAACCAGAGCTGCTCAACCAGTCGCCCTATGGGGAAGGGTGGCTGTTCAAGATGAAGGTCAATCCTGCCGACGTGGAGGGGCTTTTGTCGGCTGCGGATTATCAGGCTGTAGCGGAAAGCCAGTGACTCTCTCGAATGTCTGGGGCGTTGTTCGTGGCGAATGTTTGATGGGTGCCATAGTTACTAGCGACCAGACCCGTAACCCCTGTAATACCATCTTTGATTGAATACTTTACATGCTGTAGGAGCGGTGGGTAGTGGTCTGGTAACAAAGTGTTTGAGATGCCTCCATTGAACCCAACTTCTGCTCTTGATTTCTTGTAGTCATTCCGAGGCGCACGCAGTGCAACGAGGAATCTGGCTCTGCAAAGGAACAGTGATTACAGTGGACTGAAGCACATCAGATTCCTCTCTTCGCTTCGCTACGTTCGGAATGAACCCATAAATTTACTTACCAGACCAGTAGGGAGCAGGGGGTAGGGGACAGGTTAGAGACCACTACCTAATGCCAACTCTGCGCGTGAGCGGCGCTAAACGCGCCCCTCCCTCGCCGCGCCAGGGGGCGCGTCCGAGGGACTTGTATATCGCTTTTGGGTCACTTCTGAGCAGATTCGGTATTACGTGTCGTTGAAAGTTGGTCATACACCTAAATACAGCGTGGTAGAGATACCCATACACTTCGATAGATTCCATGAGCTATGGCCCTAAAACCCCCTCCCTACCACGTAGGGAGGGCAGGGGAGGGTATTGGGCAAGACCCTGAACCGATCTGCTGTGAGAAGGCGCTGCTCAGCAACCCCACCTTACCTCCCCTACACGGTGGGGTGGAACGAAAAGGTTTCTGCTACGGCTTTTGCTAGAGCGTACTGCATAGTTCGTGCCGCAATGGACACTTTGTACGGGTATTTATACGACTGTGCACTAAAGTTGGTAAAACTGTACAACCGTCACTTTCAGGCCCAGGTCTGCATGGGCTATCATGACAATAGAAAAAGTAACCGGCTGCTGATGGGAGAGATGGGCCTGTCCCACGCCGAAGGAGCAACCGCCCCGGAATCTCTCAGGCAAAAGAACCACAGCAGCACAATCTGGAGAGAGGCGCCAGACGCCCGCCGACGGGATAACACTCTCAGGCAAAAGGACAGATGGGGTCGAGTTTCTTCGAGTGGCGAAGAGAGGAGACCCCATGCGTGAAAATCAAAAGCCCCGCTCCACCGATTTCTCAAGGCGCCACATTGGCCCCACCCCGGAAGACATCCAGGCGATGCTCGAGGCGGTCGGTGTTTCCACCCTGGACGAACTGATTGCCCAAACGGTGCCGGCCTCGATCCGCGAGAGCGTCCCCCTGGACATTGGCCCCGGTCTGAGCGAGACCGAGATGCTGGCGCGGATGCGGGCCATTGCCAATAAGAACCAGGTCTTCACCTCGCTGATTGGTCAGGGTTATTACGGAACCATCCTGCCCCCCGTAATTCAGCGAAACCTGCTGGAAAACCCGGCCTGGTACACCGCCTACACGCCCTATCAGCCCGAGATAAGCCAGGGACGGCTGGAAGCTTTGCTCAACTTCCAGACCATGATTGCCGACCTGACCGGCCTGGATATTGCCAATGCCTCGTTGCTGGACGAGGCCACTGCGGCTGCCGAGGCCATGGCGGTGGCAGAGCGCAGCTGTAAGCACCCACGCAAGGCGTTTTTTGCCGACAAGAACCTGCACCCCCAGACCCTGGCCGTGCTGCAAACCCGTGCCGAACCGCTGGGCTGGGAGCTGGTGGTGGGCGACCCGGAGGCCGACCTGCACCCCGAGGGGCTCTTTGGGGCCATCTTCCAGTACCCCGACACGCTGGGGCAGATCCGCGATCTGCGGCCATTTATCGAAAGAGTGCGGGCCGCAGGGGGCGTGGCTGTTGTGGCTGCCGATCTGCTGGCCCTCACCCTGCTGACCCCGCCCGGCGAGCTGGGGGCCGATATTGCGGTGGGTTCGGCCCAGCGCTTTGGGGTGCCGATGGGCTACGGCGGGCCCCACGCCGGTTACATGGCGGTCAAGGATGCCTTTAAGCGGGCCCTGCCGGGGCGGCTGGTAGGGGTCTCGATAGACTCGAGGGGCAACCGGGCCTACCGCCTGACCCTCCAGACCCGAGAACAGCACATCCGCCGCGAGAAGGCCACCTCCAACATCTGCACCGCGCAGGTCTTGCTGGCGGTGATTGCCTCGATGTACGCGGTCTACCACGGGCCGGACGGCCTGCGCGAGATTGCCCAGAGCATCCACGACAAAACCAGCGTACTGGCGGCGGGCCTCGAGCGCCTGGGCTTTGCGCGGGTCAACGCCCAGTTTTTCGATACCCTGACCCTCCGGGCCGAGGGCCGGGTCGAGGAAATCCTGAGCGAAGCCCGCAAGCGGCGCATCAATCTACGCAAGGTGGACGATGAGCACATTGGCATTGCCCTCGACGAGACCACCACGCCCGAGGTTATCGAGGCCGTCTGGGAGGCATTTGGGGGCCGCTTCAAGTACGCCGATTTGGCTCCCTCAAACCATCTGCCGGCAGGTCTGGTGCGTACCTCCAGATACCTGACCCATCCGGTTTTCAACCGCTACCACTCCGAGACCGAGCTTATGCGCTACATGCGCAAGCTGGCCGACCGCGACTTAGCCCTCGACCGGGCCATGATTCCCCTGGGCTCCTGCACCATGAAGCTCAACGCCGCCGCCGAGATGATGCCCATAAGCTGGCCGGAGTTTGCCAACCTGCACCCCTTTGCCCCCGCGGAGCAGGCCAGGGGCTACCAGGAACTTTTCGACACCCTGAGCTGCTGGCTGTGCGAGATTACCGGCTACGATGCCATCTCGCTTCAGCCCAACTCGGGCGCCCAGGGGGAGTACGCCGGGCTCCTGGCCATCCGGGCTTACCACCGCTCGAGGGGCGAGGGGCACCGTAATGTTTGCCTGATTCCCTCTTCGGCCCACGGCACCAACCCGGCCTCGGCGCACATGGCCGGGATGGAGGTGGTGGTGGTGGCCTGTGACGAGCAGGGCTATGTGGATTTGCAAGACCTCGAGGCCAAAGCTCGGCAACACGCCGAACATCTGGCTGCCGTGATGGTTACCTACCCCTCCACCCACGGGGTGTTTGAAGAGAAAATCCGCGAGCTGTGCGAGATTGTGCACCGCTACGGGGGGCAGGTTTACCTGGATGGGGCCAACCTCAACGCCCAGGTGGGGCTCTCGAAGCCCGGCCATTACGGAGCCGATGTCTCGCACCTCAACCTGCACAAAACCTTTGCTATTCCCCACGGCGGCGGCGGGCCGGGGATGGGGCCCATCGGGGTCAAGGCCCATCTGGCCCCGTTCCTGCCGGGGCACCCGGTGCTGGACGGCGGCACCGCGCCGGTGGGGCCAGTCTCGGCGGCCCCCTACGGCTCGGCCTCCATCCTGCCCATCTCCTTTGCCTACATCTGGATGATGGGCAGCGAGGGGCTGCGGCGGGCCACCGAGGTTGCCATTTTGAACGCAAACTATATCGCCCGGCGGCTCGAGCCCCACTTCCCGGTGCTCTACAAAAACGAAAAGGGCCGGGTGGCCCACGAGTGCATCCTCGACCCCCGGGCCTTCAAGAAATTCGACATCACCGCCGAGGACATCGCCAAACGCCTGATTGACTATGGCTTCCACGCCCCCACCATGAGCTTCCCGGTGCCCGGTACCCTGATGGTGGAGCCCACCGAGTCGGAGTCCAAACACGAGCTTGACCGCTTTATTCGGGCCATGATTGCCATCCGGGAAGAAATTGCCCAGGTGGAGCAGGGCGTGCTCACGGCAGAGGAAAGCCCCCTGCGTCATGCGCCTCATACCGTGTTGGACATTGCCGATGAACACTGGAACCGCAAATATACCAGGGCTCAGGGCTGTTTCCCCGGTGGGCAGTCGGCTCTGGACAAGTACTGGAGCCCGGTAAACCGGGTGGACAATGTGTACGGCGACCGCAATATTATGTGCGCCTGCCCGCCAGTGGAGGACTACGCCCAGGCCACGGACTGATACCAGCTTCAGCCCGATACCCAGCTATCAGCAACGCACAAGGTGGGAGTGGGCGTCAGGAAGTGGGTTGCGGTTTTCAAACGCCAGTCCCCTGACCCCTGTTCCCTGCTTGATGGGCGAAGTGTTCAGACAAAGATGGTTTGTGAGTATTCTCCAGTTATCTCTATGTGTCCAGCACAGCAAAACCTGCTATTCGGCGCAAACATTAAGTGTCTGGAGCAAGCACTTGTGAAAACCGCTCTATCCCCTGGCCTCGAGTCAAGCGCCAGGCTACCTGGTTGAGCGCTCTTTTCGGAGCCAGGTTCCCCAAAACCCTGACTGATATGCTGTAGCTGTGCTGCCTCCGCAAGCCCGACCCGACGCCTCCCTGCCCACCCGCGTAGTCTCGTCGCTGGTGGGGGTGGTGGTGCTTTTCCTGGTGTTGTGGGAAGGGCGCATTCTTATGTTTTCGGCTCTGGTTTTCATCCTGGTACTGGGTTCGCTCGAGCTGCGCTACATGCTCCGTAACAAGGGTATCGAGCTCAATATGGCCTTCCTGATTGGCGGCGGGTTGGTGATGCTTTTGTTCAGCCTGCCCCAACTCCATGACATCTACCCTGGGGTGCCCTGGCGGGAAATTGCCCTGGGGCTGGTGCTCATTGGGGCCTTTAGCTCTGAGCTGATCGTGGGCGCTAACATTCAGCGCTTCGCATACAGCCTGATGGCCTTCTTGTACCTGCCCTGGACGCTGGGTTTCTTTCTGTTGCTGCGCCACTCCCCAGACGGCACAGTGGGCCTCTGGATTCTCGCGCTACCCCTCATCAGCAGCTTTGCCAACGATATCGGCGGCTACTTTGTGGGCCGCTATCTGGGAAAGCGCAAACTGGCCCCTACCATCAGCCCTGGCAAAACGGTAGAGGGCTCTATCGGTGGCATCCTCACCAGTTTTTTGCTTTTGTTTTTGTTTACCGCCATCGTTCGTTCAGCCTATCCCGAAAGCCCCTTTGCCCTGTTCCGACCGGTGGAAATCTTTATTGTCAATCTGGTGCTCTCCTTTGCGGCACAACTGGGCGATCTGACCGAATCCATGCTGAAGCGCTTTTGCGGCGTAAAGGACTCCGGTTACTTCCTGCCCGGTCATGGGGGCCTGCTGGATCGGCTGGATTCGCACCTTTTCACGGTGCCGCTCACCTACTATCTGCTGACCATCTTTATTTGAGAGCGGTTCCCACGAATACCCCACACAGCATCCTTTGGATGCTATGGCGTGGGGGGTAAATTACGCTGCATCGCGTGTAGCGTAAATGTGGGAAACGCGATGAGCGTTCCTAAAAATCTATACCCTTGCAGGGCTGATTACAGACCTCTATCCCCAAACCAGTACACTGGCAAGAAGATGAGTGATATCCCCAAACGCATCGTGGTGCTGGGTTCTACTGGCTCCATCGGCACCCAGACGCTGGATGTGTGCCGCTGGCGGGGCTACCGGGTGGTGGGGCTGGTAGCGGGTAAGAACCTGGAACTGCTATCCCGGCAAATTGTCGAGTTTCAACCAGAAGCGGTGGCGGCCGATGCAAGCGTCCTACCCGAGTTGCGGCTTCGCTTTCCAAACCTGTACCTCACCGATGCACTCGAGGTAGCCGCCTGGCCATCGGATGTAGTCGTGGGGGCCGTTCCAGGGCTGGCGGGTCTGCCGGGGGTACGGGCCGCCGTGCAGCAGGGCCGTCGAATGGCCCTGGCCAACAAGGAAAGCATGGTGGCTGCCGGGCCGCTGCTCTGGCAAGATGCAGAACAGAGCGGCGCGGAGATTATCCCGGTGGACTCCGAGCACTCGGCCCTCTTTCAGAGCCTGGTAGGCGAGCCCTTCCAGGATGTGGCCGAGCTAATCCTGACTGCCTCGGGAGGGCCTTTTCTGCGCGAACCGGCTGACCTGTCTAAGGTTACCCCCCAGATGGCCCTCAACCACCCCCGCTGGAAGATGGGGCCCAAGGTGACCATAGACTCCTCGACCCTGTTCAACAAGGGCCTCGAGGTGCTCGAGGCGGTGCAGCTCTTCAAAGTTTCTATTGAAAAAGTGAAGGTGCAGATTCACCCCCAGTCCTATGTGCACTCGATGGTGCGCTTCCAGGACGGCAATATCAAGGCCCAGCTGGGCCCCACCGATATGCGCCTGGCCATCCAGTACGCCCTCACCTACCCCCATCGTCCCCCGACCCCCCTGCGCGACGCGCCCATCCCCGAGCGCCTGGACTTTTACCCCCCCGATACCCAGCGCTTTCCGGCCCTGGCCCTGGCCTACGAAGCTGGACGAAAGGGCGGCCTGGCCCCGGTCGTGCTCAACGCCGCCGACGAAATTGCAGTCGAAGCATTCTTGCAGGGTCAGATCGGCTACCTCGGGATTCCCAGGGTGCTGGAAAAAGTGTTGCAGCAGACCCCCAATGCGCCCCTCACCTGGGACAATGTGTACCAGGCCGACCTCGAGGCCCGCGAACGGGCTCGAGAATTGCTCAACGTGAAGGCATAACCATGTGTAGAAAACCTCTCCTGAACCCTGACCTCCTGCGCTTGACCCCTGGTGTTTTGCGGAGTACAGCATGAGCCTCCTCTGGTTTCTCCTGATTATTTCCATCAGCATCTTCGTGCACGAGCTAGGGCACTACCTGGCAGCCCGCTGGCAGGGGGTGGGGGTCAAGAATTTCGGGGTGGGCTTTGGCCCCACCCTGCTCAAGTTCGACCGCTGGGGCACTACCTGGCGGCTCAACGCCATTCCCCTGGGCGGCTACGCCGAGATTGAAGGCATGATGCCCGGCGATAGCCACGGCTATGCGCGGCTCCCGGCGCTGGGCAAGTTCTTCATCCTGGTGGCCGGGGTGGTGATGAACCTGCTCCTGGCCTGGGGTGTTCTGGCGGCCCTCGCCTCCATCCAGGGCGTGCCTCAGACCCGGGCCGAGGTGACCGAGGTGCTGCCGGGCAGCCTGGCCGAGCAGGCCGGTTTTCGGGTGGGCGACCGTATTCTGAGCCTGAACGGAGTCAAGCTCGAGTCCTACGACCAGGTTACCCGCTTCCGCCAGACTCCGGGCGAGAAGGTTTTTGTGGTGTTGCGGGATAACCAGGAAGTAACCCTGCGCTTTAACTGGGACAACATCCAGGGCAGGCTGGGCATTGTCTACCGGGCCGAGCTGATTGGTTACACCCGCATCAACTTCTTCCAGGGCCTCAGCCGGGCCATTGGCGAAACGGTGGTGGCGGTACCGCGATTTGTGCAGGAATTCGTGGGGAGTATCGCCCGTATCCTCTCGGGCCAGCAGGCCCAGGGGGTGGCCGGGCCGGTCGGCATTGTTAGCATCACCGGTCAGGCCGCCCAGCAGGGCTTGAGTACCCTGGTGGGATTGCTGGCGGCTATCAACCTGTCGCTGGCGGTGTTTAACCTGCTGCCCATTCCTGGGCTGGATGGGGGGCGTATCCTGGTGCTTGTGGCCAATGTCCTCACCGGCGGACGTATCAAACCCGAGACCGAGGCCCGGCTCTCCTATGGCGGCTTCGTGTTTTTGATTCTGCTGATCGTGCTGGTGACTATCAACGATATTCGCAACCTGGTTGGTGGGTAGAATAACCCCCAGATGGATACCACGGTCTTGATCCCGGCCTACAACGAGGAAGCCCACATCGCGCTTGTGGTGGCCGTGGCGCAGGAAGCGGGCTTGCCCGTGCTGGTGGTGGACGACGGCTCTACCGACCATACCGCCCAGGCCGCCGAGCGGGCCGGGGCGAGGGTGCTGCGGCTGCCGGAAAACCGCGGCAAGAGCGGCGCCCTGGCCTATGGGCTGGCCCATGTGCAAACGCCCTACCTGCTGATGCTCGATGCCGACCTTGTCGGACTGAAACCCCAGCACCTGTGGGCCATGCTCGAGCCCGTTCGCAGCGGTAAGCTGGACATGGCTATTGGCGTCTTTAAGTCGGGGGGTCTGATGACCGATTTTGGCAACCGGGCCACCCCTTTTTTATCGGGGCAGCGGGCCTGTACCACCGCATGGCTGAAAAGTGTCCCCAACCTGACCGAACGCCGCTGGCCGGAGCCCGCCATTACCGACCACCTGGCCCGCACCCAGGCCCGCTGGGCCTATATCGAGTTGCCCGGTGCCAGCCAGATCATGAAAGAGCAAAAACGCGGCTTCTGGCGGGGTCTGGGAATGCGCCTGCGGATGTACGCCGACCTTTTGCGGTATCGTTTGGGAAAGAGGTTTGGAGCTTGAATCAAGCTGACAAAAGCCCCATAGCCTGATGCGGAGGTAAATATGCGAATCGAAGTAGCGGTAATGATGCAAGTTCACGTGCCCGACAATACCGACCTGGACGACTTGAGCCTCGAGATTGACGAGTCTGGCCTGCGCTTTGTCAGCAACGGCAAAACCGTGGCCGATGCGAGCAGCATTGAGGATTACTACATTGACGACATTGAGTCAGAAGATGACTTTGACGAAGACTGGGACGATGAAGACGACGAAGACGAGGACGATGAAGACGACGAGTAGCCCTCGCTCTCTCCGGTTTTGGTTTCGTTAGTTCATCTGGTCAACACAAAACCAGGGCGCCGTCTCGCACCTTTTCCAGATACAGTGCGCTTCTGACATATCTAGCGCGACCTACCTCAGGATAGCTTTGTCCTGGATGGGGTTGTTTGTCCTACTATTTCTTCTCAAGTAGCCGATACAATACGGTCATGGACGTTTTGAGCCGTGCAGCAGCAGGCGAACGACTTTCAGCCAGCGAAATACGCGAACTCTACGAGCTTCCTTTGCCTGAGGTGGCTGCCGTTGCCCACGAACTTCGGCTCAAACGCGGCAACCCCCAGGTGGTCACCTACCTGATTGACCGCAACATCAACTACACCAACATTTGCAATGTGGCCTGCAATTTTTGCGCTTTTTATCGCACCAAACGGCAGGGCGACGCATATGTGCTCTCTTTCGAGGAGATTGGAAGAAAGATTGAAGAGCTCATGAGTATTGGGGGTCGGCGTATCCTGATGCAAGGGGGGGTGAACCCCGACCTGCCTTTCGAGTGGTATCTCGACCTGCTCCGCTACCTGAAGCAACACTACCCCGAAGTACGCATAGACGCTTTCAGCCCCGAGGAAATCCTGGGGCTGGAAAAGATTACCGGACGCAACTGCCGGGAACTATTGATGGAGCTTAAGGAAGCCGGGCTGGATGGTTTGCCGGGTGCGGGCGGCGAAATTCTGGTGGATGAGGTGCGGGCCAAGGCCGCTCCTGCCCGCATCAAGAGCAGCGACTGGTTTCGCATCCTCGATACGGCCCAGCGCCTCGGCCTGTACACGATTGCGACCATGGTGATCGGGTTTGGCGAGACCTACGAGCAGCGCATTGCACACCTGCTTAAGATACGCGAGCAGCAGGAAAAAGCCCTGCGCGAGTACGGGCATGGCTTTGCGGCTTTTGCTATGTGGACGCTCCAGACCGAGCATACCCGCCTGAAGGGCAAGGCCCCAGGGGCTACCGCTCACGAGTATCTGCAACAGCTCGCGGTGGCCCGAATCGCGCTGGACAACATCCCCAACCTGCAAGCCAGTTGGCCCAGCATGGGCTTCAAGGTGGCCCAGGCGGCGCTCTACTACGGGGCCAACGACTTCGGCTCTACAATGCTGGAAGAGAATGTGGTGAGCGCAGCCGGGGGCCACAACCGCACCCACGCTACCGTCAGGCAGATTGTCCGCCACATTGCCGATGCGGGCTTTACGCCTGCCGAGCGTGACCCTTTCTACAACATCAAGCAGTACCCGGATGTACAGGCTATTTTGAGCGAGAAGCCCCCCGTAGCCCTGCCGTTGGCTTAAGCATCAAAGTGGAAGTTGGCATGTTCTTTCCGCCTGGCCCACGTTTGGTGCGTAACCTGCGTCTGGCCGAGAGGCATTCTCGTTTTCGTGGGCAGCCACGTAAGTGAACAGCGCGATGTCCTGACAAAGTGTGCACGGCTCTTTTGGGAAGTGCAGTCAGTTTCTGAATACCGTGTCCTCGCGGCTGAAACTCCAGTACGCAGCAAATACGGTGAGAAAGGTATAGCCCAGGGTAGTGAGCCAGGTAGTCAAGAGTGCTGGCCAGCCGATGTTGTCTTTTACCAAACCCTCGAGCGCCATCACAACACCCAGACCCGGCAACGCATAATGCCAGGTTTGCGGCTGAATGTATTCGGCAAAGGCATAAGCCAGCATAGGCGCCATAATGAGCAGATCCAGCGGCGCCAGGTATGCGTTGGCCTCGCGGTAGCTTCGAGCGAATATGCCTATGGACAGCACCAGCCCTACTGCCAAAGCTGCGAATAGCGTACCCGTCAAAAATAGCCCCCCAATTGTAGATGCAGATAAGGAAAGTGAGCCCATTGAAACGTTAGGAATGCCATAGCGATTCTCAATAGTTGCAGGCAAACCGCTACTGGAGAGCCAACTTCCAAATGCAGTACCCACAAATACCGAGATAGCCGAGAAAAAAGCTGCCCCCAGGACGGCCAGTCCTTTACCCAGCAACAGCTTCCAGGGTTCAACGGGTGCCGACAGCAGAGCTTCAATGGTGCCCATTTGCTTCTCGCCCACGGTGGCATCCAGCGCGACATGCTGCCCCGCTCCCAGCACAGACAGCATTATGAAAACGGGCAGTACCAGCGCCAGCAAACCCAGGGCCTGCTCTTGCTGGCTTGAGGCTTTTTGGGTTTCCAGCCGGAATGGCTCGAGGTCCATCTGAGCGACTCCCTTGGCCTTGAGCCGTTGCTCGACCTGCCTCTGCCGCATCTGCTGAAGCACTTCTTTTACGCGAAGCGTCGCTACGGACTCCTGTACGCTAATGGGGCTGGCCCTGTCGTAGACGATAAAAGCATCCTTGGTGAACTCCAAACCCACATCGGCCCTGCGCTGTCGAACGGTCTCGCGCGGGTCTGATGCTGGAGTCACCCGCAGACCTTTTTGCTCGAGTTCGCGCAAATATTCCTCTGGAACACCTTTGACGGCCACCAGATGTACCTTATCCGCTGCCTGCTGCTGCAAACGTGCCAGAACCCAGTTGGGGGCGTACATCAGCAAGGGCACAATCAAGAGTGGCAAAAGAAGCAGCATCACCATGCGCTCCTCACGGATGTAGCAGATCAGTTCTTTCCAGGCAATTTTTAGCGCTTTCTTCATAGTTTGGAGCTTTCAGCCAGGCTATTCAGAGTTTTACCAGAACTCTCAAGCATCTTATGTGCGGGTTGACCACGCACTCGAGCGAGGGCCGCTTCGATGAGGGCCCAGGCTTTGATTTGTTCAGTTGCGAAACACCACATCCTCACGCTGGAAGTTGCGGTAGGCCAGGTACAGTGCCATACCGGCAAAAAGCAAAGTAGAGAGCCAGGTTATAACAAGCTGTGTTGCAGTAGCCGAGCCCTTCACCAGTGCGTCCAGGGCCAGCACCACATTGACGAAAGGCAGGGCAAAGTACCAGTCCTGCAGTTTGAGAAAATCGGAAAACTGTAAGAACAGAATGGGAATAATCATCACCAGCATCAGGGGGCTCATGTAACTTTGGGCTTCCTTGAAACTACGGGCATACAGGCCCAGCGAAATCATGATGGCGATGATGAGCAGGGCAAACAAAACCGCCGTGAGCAGCATGGACAGATAGCCCAGCGGGTCGAGGGCCAGGGCACCGCCCAACTGGGCCGCCCTTTCCCCATCCTGCACCGCCCGAAGCTGCGCGGCAAACAGGTTGCGAAATACCGCTCCACCCAGCAAAAGCCCGGTAATGGCGGCAAGGGTGGAGAGGAGCGACATCACAAACACCGCCAGCCCCTTACCCAGGAGAATCTGGATCAGGGGCACTGGGGCCGCCAGGAGGGCCTCGAGGGTGCCCTTTTCCTTTTCGCCTGCCGTGGCATCCACCGCCACCGGCATTCCGCCCATTTGAATGAACACAACCAGGAAATAGGGAATGAGGAATGCGAACAACCCGGCAGCCCGCTCCTGCTCACGCGAGGCGTCTTTGGTCTCGAGCCGGAAGGGCTCGAGTACCTCCGTCCCGATTCCCCTTGCCCGCAGGCGCTCGGCCACAAGCTGGTCTTTGTAGGTCCTGAGCGCGCCCTGGACTTTCTCCACCACCAAAGCACTCTGGGTCGCCCCGCCGGATAGCCTGCCGTAAAGGGTATAGGTGCCATTCTCAAAAACCAGGGCTGCTTCGACCTCCCGGTTCTGTACAGCCTCCTGGGGGTTGGGAATTTCAACAGGCTCCACCCGGGCTTTGCGGAGCTGCTCCAGCACTGCCGCCGGAACCCCCACCACCCCCACTTTCTGTACATTCTCCTGGGTTTGCCGGGCAGCACTCCCAAACAGCAGAATGGGGCCAAACATCAGGAGGGGCATGATCAGAATGGGCAGAACCAGGGTGGTAAAGAGCACCCGGCGCTCACGCACCACGCTCAAGAGTTCTTTTCGGGCAATCATCAGGATTTCGTTCATAATGACTACCAGAGCGCTTTCAAGCGGCCTCTTCCAAACGCCGGATAAAGGCCCGCTCGAGGTTCCCTGAGCCGAGCGCCAAAGCCTCCTGCAAACGGCCCTCGTAGACCAGCAAGCCCTGGTGGATGAACCCCACCCGGTCGCAGACCTCCTCAGCCTCGCTCATCACGTGGGTGGAATAGACCAGGGTTTTGCCCAGGCCCGCGTACTGCTTCACAAAATCCAGCAAGGCCCGACGGGCGAACACGTCCAGCCCTGCTGTGGCTTCATCCAGCAGGAGCACCTGCGGCTGGTGCAGAATGGCCCTGGCAATCACAATCTTCTGCTGCATCCCGGTAGACATGTCCTTCACTTGCTTGTTCAGCACAGCCTGTTCGATGTGCAGCAACTCGGCAGCCCAGCCGATGCGCTCTTTTAGTTTGGCCCCCCACAGGTCGTAAAAACTGCCGAAGAAATCGAGCACCTCGTAGCCGGTCAGCTTGTCGTAGACCTTCATGCCGCCGTTCACAATGCCCAGGTTGCGGCGTACCTCCAGCGATTGCCGCACCACGTCAAAGCCTGCAACCTTGGCGCTGCCCGCCGAGGGCCTGAGCAGGGTGGCCAGCATACGCAGGGTGGTGGTCTTGCCGGCGCCGTTGGGCCCCAGCAGGCCATAGACCTCTCCGGGTTGTACCTCAAAGGAAATACCCCGAACCGCCTGAAACTTGCGGTAAGCCTTTTCAATCTGGACAACCTCTATCATCTGCGATTTACTTTACCCCTGATTTATCAGGAACTGAGGGTCGTCAGGGGCTCCTCTCCTAGCCCGTCCGCTTGAGCTTGCCGGTGCGCTTGGCCCATTGTTCCGCAGTGTGAAACACCAGCAGGCCTAGCGGAATCAGCACCACGCCCATCAAGAGCAGGATGCCCAACTCCGGTAATACTGAGGAGAGCGGCGCACCCACCAGTTTGTCCGGGGTGGAGTCGGGGTGGTTGATGCCCATCAGCTTGCGGCAGGCCTCGAGGGCGTAGGTGGCGGGGCTCAGGTAGGCCAGGGGCTGCACCCAGGAGGGCAGCACGCTCACCGGATAATAGATGCCCGAGACCAGCAGCAAGATGCCCTGGAAGATGTTGGTCGCCTGGGCGCCATTCTCCGGCGACATCACCGGCAGAATGGCGGCCATCAGGCCCAGGCCCATGAAGGCCAGGCTGGCCACCAGCAAGACCACCAGCACGCCCAGCAGGTTGGCTCCGGTCACCGAGACCTGGATAAACAGCACCAGCCCCACCAGGATCACGATGGTGCGAATCACACTGAAAATAATGGCAAAGAGCGAGACCCCCGTCAGGTGGATGAGCCTCGAGACCGGGGCCATAAACGTGTACTCGAGCGTCCCTTCCCAGCGTTCGTAGCTGATGGAGTTGGCAATCTCGTTGTACATGGCCGACAAAAACGACCACAACAGCACCCCCAACAAGAGCGTCAGGGTCAGGCGAAAGTCGTCCTGGGCCTTGCCGATCAGGGCAATGGTGGCCGAGTTGACGATGGCATAGAACACAAACACCGCCACCCAGCTCATGTAGCGCCGGGTCAGGTGCCAGTCGCGGAAGACAAAAGCCCACATGGGGCGCAGGTATCGTTCAAGCATGGTGGTTCCCTTCGATGGTGCGAATAGCCACTAGCGGATAGCTCATAGCTAAACACTTTTTTTGCTATCGGCTATAGACTATCGGCTTCCTCAGCCAGTTCCTCGCCGGTCAGTGCGATAAAGGCTTCTTCCAGGTCGGGTGTACCCGCCTGGCGCTTGAGCTCTTCAGCGGTTCCCTCGGCGACCAGCCGCCCATGGGCCAGGAAGCCTATGCGGTGGGCAAGCCGCTCGGCCTCGGCCATGTCGTGGGTGGTGAGCAGGATGGTGGTGCCTTCGCGGGCGCGGAGGTCTTCCAGAAAAGCCTGTACGTCGCGGCGGCTCTTGGGGTCGAGGCCGGTGGTGGGTTCGTCTAGCAGCAAGAGCGGCGGATTGATGAGGAGGGCGCGGGCAATGGAAATCTTCTGCTGCATTCCCCGGCTCATCTCCTCGATGGGGTCGCTGAAGCGGCGGGACTCGAGGCCCAGCTGCTCCAGAATCTGCATGGCCCTTTTTTCGGCCTGGCGGGGCTCGAGGCCGTAGAGCTGTGCGGCATAGAGCAGGTTCTCGCGGGGCGAGAGCTTCTTGTAAAAGGCCGCATCCACACTCACCCGGCCCATCTTGCGGCGCAGCCTGGCCTCATCTTCGGGTAGGCGGTAGCCCAGCATCCGCACCGTGCCGCCATCGGCAGTCAGCAGGGTGGAAAGAATGCGAATCAGGGTGGATTTACCCGAGCCGTTAGGCCCCAAAAGGCCATAGGTCTCACCTTCTCGAACCTGAAAAGAAACCCCCTTAAGGGCCCACTCCTCCTTGAGGGGTGCGCGCAGTCCGTCCCGTTTGCGAAAGACCTTTTTGAGCTCGGAGACCTCGATGGCGAGTTGGGTTTGGGTGGGTTTTAGGGTCAGCATAGATGATCCTGTATGAGCGGGTTATTGGGGCTAGGGGTTGTAAAAGTGCTCGTCTGGGCTTGGAAGTCTGGCATGGCCCCTCCAAAGAAACCGGCGGCCCGAAGGCCGCCGAGAAAACGCAAGTAGCGCTCTGAATGCGGGTCGGGTTGGGGTCGGCGCCTCAGGCGCGGAACCGGGTCATGAGAACAATAGGGTCAATCATGGCTCACCTACCAACGCCAAGTGTACGCGCAAGCCGTGCGAGTTGGCAAGGGCTTGTAGCGCAGACTTTCAGACGATATTTTTCTCCGCCAGCTTTCGGGTCTGGGAAAAACGCTCGTAGCGGAGTGGGTTGATGTCCAGACTATACGCCTCTCCATCGGCAATTTCCTCGGCCATCAGTCGGCCTACCATGGCAGCCTGCTGCACGCCGTGACCGGAGAAGCCGCAGGCATTGAACCAGCCCTCGACCCCTGGCATCCGGCCCAGAATGGGGTTGTGGTCGGGGGTGACCTCGTAATAGCCCCACCAACTCGCCTTCTGGTCGAGCTGAAATAGCTCGAGCCAGGGAAAGCGGGCCAGACCGACTTCCAGGGTGGGCTCGAGCCAGC
Organism: Meiothermus sp. CFH 77666; assembly: GCF_017497985.1. NCBI lineage: Bacteria > Thermotogati > Deinococcota > Deinococci > Thermales > Thermaceae > Meiothermus > Meiothermus sp. CFH 77666. The sequence continues at coordinate 62,970 of NZ_JAGDFV010000006.1, read as the reverse complement.
TCCAGTCCATGCCCTCGCGGAACCCCACGTCCAGAGGATTGCTGCGCCCCAAAATCAGCCGGTCATGCTCGGGGCGAAACCAGAAACCGCTCGAGAGGTCTATGGTCAGGGGATGCCAGGAGGGGTATGGAATGGGCGCTGTACAGAAAACCATGCGCCGCGCCGGTTCCACGGGAATTGATAACCCCGCTCGCCGCCCCACCTCACCCGCCCAGGCCCCCGCCGCATTGAGCACAAACGGGGTCTGGAAGGAACCCCTGGAGGTACTGACCCTCCACTCACCGCCCACCTGCTCTGCCGTCAGGAACTCGGTTTCGGTAAGTACCTCTGCGCCGAGCGCTCGAGCGCGACGCAGGTACTCCAGACAGATGCCGTGCGGGTCCACGATGCCGTCGGCAGGGCCAAAGGTGGCTCCCAGGATGGGCTCCAGGCCCTCCGCCATGGGCAGGAAGTCGAACCACTCCTGAGCGGCTTCCAGGTCGCGCACCTCTATGGGCACGCCCAGGCTTTGCTGAAGCTCTACCCCCTTCAGGTGGGATGTCCACTGGCTATCCGGCACCAGGAATAGATAGCCGATGGGCCGGTAGGCTGCCTCGGGCATGGCCCGGTACTCCTGAATGGAGTGCCAGGAGAGCAGGATGTTGGTAGCCTCGGTAAACTGTACCCGCACCCCGGCAGCGCTCTTGCCGGTAGAGCCCATTGCCGGAGCGGCTGCTTGCTCGAGCACCCCCACCTTCAAACCGCGCTCGGCCAGACGGTAAGCGCAGGCCGCCCCAATAATGCCCGCCCCCACCACCAACACGTCGTAGCGAATCATCGCGCCTACTGTAGCGCACCGAGCGGCTTTGTGCCAAAAAGGAAAGAGAACCGGCATGGCGCAAGCTAAGCGCTTGCCAGGGGACGGTGCAGGTCAAGAGACAGCGAAGCCAAGCGGGTAATGCTCTGGTCGAGTTCATCTAGCACAATCAGCAGATCGAGGTGTGCGAGGGTCGTCGCCCGGCTTTCGATGCGCCCTTTCTCCAGGCGGCGCAGATGGGAGCGGCGCAACTCGAGCAAAAGGCTTTCCAGATGCATGCGCTCGGCAATGACCTGCGCTGCCAGGGCCTCGTTGCGGGTGGCCAGGGCTGCCAGGGAGAGGCGCAGCCGCTCCAGCACTTTCCCGGCGGCGTCGGCTAGCTCGGTGCGGCCTTCCTCGGAGAACTCGAGGTTCTGGGCGTAGAGCTTGTCCTGCTTGCGTAGCATCCGCCGTACCTGATCGCCCATGTGCTCAATCTCGCTGGCCGCCATCATGAGCATCAGGGGCGAGTCGCCGGGGTGTCGGGCCGAAAGGTCGCTCAGGTAGAGCACAATCGCACGGGCCAACTGGTCTACCTTTTCCTCGCGCCGGGCCACGTCGGCGGCATCGCCGTTGCCACGGGCCAGGATTTTTACCGTCTCGGTGAGCATCTCCGAGAGCTGGTCGCCAATGCGGCCCACCTCGCGCAAAGCCAGGCTGGAGGCCAGCTCGCGCGATTTCAGGGCTTCCTCGGAGATGTACTTGGGGCTGATATGGTACTCCGTATCGGGGATCACCCGGCGCATGAAACGCTCGAGGGGGCGCACCAACGGCAAGACCAGGAGTGAAGCCAGCACGTGATAAAGCAGATGCCCTTGAGCTACTGCCGCTGATGGGCCGAGTCCAACCTGCTGGGCCAGCTCGCTGCTGAAGCGGGCAAAGGCCGGTAGAAACAGCACAAAAGGAATGGAAAGCAGGATTTTCCAGCCCAGGTGGGCGGTGGCAATCCGGCGGGCAGTGGGAGTGCTATTCCAGGTTGTCAGGAGCAGAATCATCCCCGACCCGGCCCCACCCCCCAGGGTCAGCAGCAGGGCTGCTGAGAGGCTCAGGGCACTCGAGGCCGCCAGAGCCAGGGCCAGGGCCGCTACCGCGTTGGCCGAACCCAGCAGCGAGGCCAGGGCAAAACCCAGTAACCACAAGCCAAGCGGCGAAGACTCCAGATTTTCACGAATCAAGCCAAAAAGTTCGGACTCGGTGAGAGGCAAAAGCCCCTGTACCATCAAGGAAATACCCAAGAGCAGCATCCCCAGCCCTAAAACCGCTTCGCCCCAGACCTGGGTTCGCTTGTACAGCGAGACCAGAAAACCCACCCCCACAATGGGCAGGGCCATCGCGCTGATGGGGGTCGCGGCCAAAAGCAGGGCCACCGTAGCCCCCCCTTTGGCCGCCAGACCCAGCACCAACGCCGAGCCAAAGCTGGCGATGCCCGACTCGGCCAGCCCAATGGCAGTCAGACTCAGGGCCGTGCTGTTAAGGGTCAGGGCACCCACCAGGGTTCCGGCCAGCCAGGCCCGCCTCGAGCGTGCCGTAGCCCAGGTCAAGACCCGCCGGGCGGGCCCACCCACCACCACTGCCAGGGCCTGGGAAAGGAACGACAGGCCCTTCACCAGCAACGCCAGACCACCCAGGGCTTCTAACACTTGATGTTCCCCTGACCATTCAATCTGCTGGAAGTATAGGCCCAATAACCCCTAAAGTCCAGCAATTTCGACCCCTGGGTGGCTCAAAATTGTACGGCTTGGTCAGGCCGACTATCAGTTCGGTAGCCCCCTCTTATTCGCCGAAAAGCTAATTTCTTGACTCCGTTTTTCGATCCCGCAATCACCCATCCATTAGCGGTTGAACCAGTGTTGGCGACTTTTTGGCTTTGGGCTTTCAACTCATGGCAAGCTGCCAGCAACAACCCGGTACCCAGTGCATCTAGCAGCCCCAATCTGTCGTGTGGGGCACTTGAATCTTGACATTTTTCTGACAAGCCGTATGATTCAGCCGAGGAGGCTCAAATATGGCTATTTGGAAGCGGAATGTCCGCTGGTGGGTTCTTGCGGCTCTTCTCCTGACGATGAGCACGGGCCTGGCCCAGCAGCGCGTGGTTAACGTAATCTGTAGCGTCACCCAGAACTGGTGCGAGGCCCTGGGCCCGGCCTTCAAGCAGGCCACCGGAATTGACGTGCGTATCGTCAGCGTCTCCACTAACGAGGCCCTGGCCCGCCTGCGGGCCGAGCAGGCCAACCCCACCTTCGATGTATGGTTCGGCGGCACCGGCGACCCTCACTACGAAGCCTTCAAGGATGCCATAACCGAGTGGTACCGCGTTAAGGCCTACAACGACCTCTCACCCACCATGAAGGCGGCCATCGGCACCACCTACATCCCGCTCTACCAGGGGATTCTGGGCTTTGGTATCAACCCCAAAGTGCTACAGGACCGGGGCGCGCCCATCCCCCGCTGCTGGAGAGACCTGGCCAACCCAGCCTATCGTGGGCTGATCCAGGTTTCCAACCCCAACACCTCGGGTACGGCCTATACCCTGATCGCCACCCTGGTGCAGATCTTTGGCGAGGATGAGGCTTTCAATCTGATGAAAAGCTACCACCGCAATGTAGCTGAGTACACCCGTTCGGGGGTGGCCCCCCGCATTGCGCTGGGACGCGGCGAAATTGGAATCGGGATTCAGTTCATGCACGACCTGGTGGAGTTCAAGAAGCAGGGCTTCCCCATCGAGATTGTGGCCCCTTGCGAGGGCACCGGCTACGAGATTGGCGGCCTGAGCCTGGTACGCGGGGCCAAGAACAAGGCCAACGGCCAGGCTTTTATGGACTGGGCCGTCTCGCCTGCGGGCCAGCAAGTAGGCTTCCGGGCGGGCATTTTCTCGTTGCCCTCCAACACCAAGACCCCCCTCATTGAGGGCATCCCCGACCCCAAGGACTTCAAGCTGATCAACTACGATGCCAAGAAATTCGGCGACCCCGACCTGCGTACCCGGCTGATTACCAAGTGGACCCGGGAGGTCTTCCCGCTGCCTCGGCGCTGAGCTACTTGATGGTCAGGGGTATGCGTCAGACGACATAACCCTTTGATGGAAGCACGTTAGCCAATCCCCAATGGGGTACGGCGGTCAAAAGGCAAAAGATGCAGAACTCGAGCCGATTCCAAGGGTAGGCTCGAGTTCTTGATGAGGGGAGCTCGCATGGCGGTAATTGGAAGAACGAGCCTCAAGGGCATTGCCAGTGGACGTTCACCGGCCTGGATGGCCGGCCTGGTGGCCCTGATTAGCTTGCTGGTGCTGCCCTGGGGGCGCACCGACCGCAGCTTGCTCGAGTTCGATAGCAAGCTGCAGGTGCTGAACCAAGCGCCCTGGCTGGGTGGGCTGCTGCTGGCGGTGGTGGTGGTACTGACCCTTTCGAGCCTGCTACATCTGCCCCTGGTGCAGCGCGGTTATGCCCTGGTGGGGCTGGGGAGCGCAGGGTTCCTGGCTGGGGTGGGCTGGCTGGTCACCACCTCGGTGCCATTTGGGGTGGGCGCACTTCTTGTGTTGACTGCCCTGCTGGTGATGGTCGGCATTGGGTTGAGCGAGTCGGGCATCATTCAAAATGACCCCTTTGTGACCAGCAGTATCCTGCTCACAAGCCTCTTCGTGCTTCTGTTCATTGTCTACCCGCTCTTTACCGTGTTGCGCGAATCGGTGCTGGTCAAAGGGGTCTTCACCCTGAACAAGATTCAGAGTGTCCTGACCTCGCCCCTCTTCATCAGCATCGAAAACCCCTACACCGACCACTCCGAACAGATGCTGGTAAACCTGACCACCCTGGCAATAGGCCTCCTGGGCGCCGGGCTGGCGGCTCGTGGAGGCTTTGGCTGGCCTCGAGTCCTGATCGGACTGGGAGTGGGCTTAGTGCTGGGCTGGATTGTGGGGGCGGGGATTTTTGGCGGCGGGGCCTTCCCCACCAGCCTTTACCTGGCCTTGATCGTGGCCCCCATCACCACGGCCCTGGGGCTGGTGTTTGCGCTCCTGGAGCAGCGCTCGAGGGCGGCCTGGGTACGCCGTAGTCTGGCGGTGGTAAGCCTGCTGCCCCTGATCACACCCCCATTCGTGTTTGCCTTCGCGCTCACCTACTGGCTGGGACGCAGTGGCATCATCACCAGCGACCTGCTGAGCCTCAAAACCAGCTTTCTGTTTGGCATCAACGGGGTGGCCATTGCCCAGGTCTTTGCTTTCACGCCGGTGGCTTTTTTGATTCTGCGTGGTTCGGTGCAGGGGCTTAATGCGGCCCTCGAGGAGGCCTCTGCTACCCTGCGGGCCCACCCTTGGCACACCTTCCGCGACATCACCTGGCCCCTGCTGCGCCCCGGGCTGGCAGCGGCTTTTTTGCTCACTATCATCGAGTCGCTGGCCGACTTCGGAAACCCCATGCTGCTGGGCGGTGACCGCAACTTTCTGGCTACCGAGGTCTTCCTGGCCCTGACCGGGCGCTACGACCCCAATGAGGCTGCCGTCTATGGCGCGGTGCTGCTCTGTCTGGTGCTGTCTATCTTTGGCTTGCAGCGGCTCTGGCTGGGCAACACCTCGTTCGTCACGGTCACGGGCAAGCCGGGGGCGGGCAACTTCTCGCCCTTGCCGGTCTGGCTCGAGCGCACCCTGCAAACCATCCTGGCCCTGTGGGGGCTGGCGGTGGTGCTGCTGTACTTCTCGATTTTCTTTGGCTCTTTTGTGCAGATCTGGGGCATCAACAACAGCTTTACCTTCAAGCACTACCTAGACCTGACCAACCTGGGCCTGCCGGTGCTGCTCAAGACTGCCCAACTGGCCTTTATCAGCGCCATCATCGCTACCCTGGTGGGTTTCTTGATTGCCTACCTGGTCTCGAGGCAGCAGTTCTGGGGACGGGGGCTGTTGGAGGTCGGTTCGATGCTCTCCTTTGCCACCCCCGGCACCGTGATGGGGGTGGCCTACATTCTGGCCTTCAACACCGGCCCCTGGCTCCTGACCGGCACTGGCATTATCATTGTGCTGGCGCTGGTCTTTCGCAACATGCCGGCGGCGGTGCGGGGGGTTATTTCGGGTCTTTCGCAGATTGACAAGAGCCTCGAGGAAGCCTCCACCCTGCTACGGGCCCCCTCCAGCACCACCCTGCGCCGGGTGTTGATCCCCCTGCTCATACCGCAGCTTTTGGCCGGGATGGTCTTTGCGTTTGTGCGTGGCATGACCGCCATCAGCCAGATTATTTTCCTGATCAGCCCCGGCAATACCCTCGCTACCGTGCTGATGCTGCGCTGGATTGAGCAAGGCGACCTGGGGCGGGGTGCGGCCATGGCTACGGTGATGATTCTGGGGCTGCTCACGGTGATTTTGATTCTGTTTGCCGTCTCGCGGCGGCTGGGGCGCGGCACCTCGCTGGAAGCCGCAGTGTGAGGTAACCATGCAACAAGCGGTATCGGCAAAGCAAACCGGAAGGCCACAGGCGGTATCGGTCAAGCTCGAGGGCATCGTCAAGAAATTTGGCAAGGTCACGGCGGTCGAAAAGGTGGATCTGGAGCTACCCGCGGGGAAGCTCATTACCCTGCTGGGCCCTTCGGGCTGCGGCAAAACCACCATTCTGCGGATGGTAGCCGGCCTCGAGCGCCCCACCGAAGGGCGGATTCTCTTTGGTGGGGAAGACGTGACCCGGCTACCGGCGTACCTGCGCGACATCACCATGATGTTCCAGAGCTACGCCCTGTTCCCCCACATGAACGTGTATCACAACATCGCCTATGGCCTCGAGGTGACCCGAAGGCCCAAGCAGGAAATTCGTGAACGGGTAGCCGAGGTGATGCATCAGGTGGGCCTGAGTGGCCTCGAGGAACGCCCGGTGGCCGCCCTCTCGGGAGGGCAGCAGCAGCGCGTGGCCCTGGCCCGCTCGCTGGTGATGCAGCCGCGAGTGCTGCTCTTCGACGAACCGCTCTCCAACCTCGATGCCAAGCTACGCAAACGGGTGCGCGAGGAAATCCGCGACCTGCAACAAGAGCTGGGCATCACCTCGCTCTACGTGACCCACGACCAGGAAGAGGCCATGGCCATCTCCGACCTGGTGGTACTGATGAACAAGGGCGTCATTGAGCAGCAGGGCGACCCCCGCACCCTCTATACCCGGCCCATTAGCCGCTTTGCCGCCGACTTCATCGGGCGGGCTAACTTCTTCGAGGGGCAGTACCACGGGGGCTATGTGGAGGTGGCCGGCTACCGCCAACCCTACCAGCAACAGGGCATCTCGGGCAAAGTGACCGTCATGGTACGCCCCGAGGCCCTGCGGGTATACCCCAGTGGCGACGGCCTAGACGGCACCATGCACCTGGTCTCCTTTCTGGGTTCCTCCACCGAATTTAGCGTGGATACCCCGGTGGGGCGGCTCGAGGGGGTAGTGGCCGGCGACGCCCCAGAGCTCCCCGGTCGCGGCGAGAGGGTCAAGGTTCAGTTCGCGCCACAGGGAATGTTCTTGCTGCCTGCCTGAAGACATACTCAGAACGGTGACGCGAACGGCACAAAAACCCAGTCAAAAGGGTCATTCCGAGCGCAGCGAGGAATCCGATGCGCTATCATCCCCAGGCATTCACTAGCCTTACACGGTATCAGATTCCTCGTCGGCTAACGCCTCCTCAGAATGACACGGGTATTCGTTGTTGGATTCAATGATTCTTGTGCTGTTGAAGCTGCCGTTCTCATTAGTCCTAATGACGCCCACACATCTCCAGGGTTCACGTCTGTGGTTGCCCCTGGCCTCCGCCCTACAGCCTGGGAAGGGTTGGGGAGGGTATTGAGCAAGCCCGAGATGATGTCCTGTACAGAGGTGCTGCTCAGCGACTCCCGCGCCCCTGGCCTTTGACCTGCGACTTGAGACCTGCGACGGGCGATTGGCCTGTGGAGCAGACGCTTGTGCTCGAGGGTTTCGGGTGCCGGCGAGCCCAACCTTAAGCAACGCTCAACCCCAATCCCAAGATTTCTTTAGATTACCCTCAATCAGGGCCACAGGCCGCCGCCTAGCCTGTAGCCATGATGCTCCGCTTTCTACTCGCCCTGTTATGGCTCATCCCGCTGGCGCCTGTTTCCCTGGCCCAATCGCGCACGGTGGAAGTTATTGTGGAGCTCGAGGGCCCACAGCTACCCCCTGGGCAGGCCCGGGCCGAACTGATGCGATTGCTCAAAGCCCACCTCGGCCAGATGCAGGGACGCCTCAAAATCAAGGCTGCCGGAGGGTTCTGGGCCAGCCAGAGCTTTTTGGTGCGTGTGCCCGAGTCGCAGGTAGAGCGCCTGATGCAGGTGCCGGGGGTGCGGCGGGTCTATGCGAATCGGGCGGTTCGGATGACCCAGCCGGTTGCCTCGGCCCTTTCGGTTCCGGTGAACAGCGGCAGCAACTGGGCTTTGCAGCATATCGGGGCTCCCGGCCTGTGGGCCAGTGGCCTGCGCGGTCAGGGGATTCGCATTGGGCATCTGGATACCGGCGTAGATGCCTCTCACCCCGACCTGCGCGGCAAAATTGCAGCCTTTGCGGTAATCAACCCCGACGGCACGCCCCGCCTCAGCGAGCCTTATGACTCCTCACTGCACGGAACCCATACCGCCGGGCTCCTGGTAGGCAACAATGTCGGGGTAGCCCCCGAGGCCCGCCTGGTATCGGCGCTGGTGCTGCCCGATGGCTATGGCACCCTTGCGCAGGTGTTAGGCGGGCTGGACTGGGTGCTCGAGCAAAACGTGCAGGTGGTCTCGATGTCGCTGGGGATGGAAGGCACCTGGACAGAGTTTGCTGCCGCCATCGAACGCATGAAACAGATGGGGGTGCTGCCGGTTTTTGCCATTGGCAACTCGGGTAGCGGCACTGCCTCACCAGGCAATATGCCTGATGTGCTCGGCATTGGGGCAACCAATGCCTCTAACCAGGTCGCGGGTTTCAGCAGCCGGGGCGAGGTGCGCTGGGGTGCACCTTACAACGTGGTGCTGAGCAAGCCAGACCTGGTAGCCCCAGGAGTGGATGTACTCTCGACCATTCCCGGTGGGCGCTATATGGCGATGAGCGGCACTTCGGTAAGTACCGCCATTGCCGCCGGTAGTGCGGCGCTGCTCATGTCGGGAGGCTTTAAGGCCGAGCAGGTGCGGCAGGCGCTTTTTAGCTCGGCGCAAAGCCTTCAGGTGGCTGGCAGTGGCCGGGGGCTCATTCGCCTGGGAGAAGCCCTGGCCGTACTGCGCCCCAAACAACCCGACAACGCGCAAGGCACTCAACCCAGCCCACCTCCCACCCCACCAGCCCCACAACCCCCCCAGACCAGCCCACCCCAGCCTGGGCAGCCCTCTGGCAACAACCCACTGCCAGGGGAAAAAACCGCCCTTCTGATCATCGAGACCACCGGCGCAGATGGGGCCAAGCGGGCCCTGGATGGCCTGGGCTTTCGCACCGAGGTGATGCAGATCAAACCCGAACAGCGTCCTGGAGCCGACAAGGTAGACGATTTCGCACTGGTTGTCTGGGTTTTGCCCGCTAACTGGAGCGACAACTGGCCCGAGCCCCACCGCAAAATGCTTCGGGCGTATGTAGAGCAGGGTGGGCGGCTGATGCTCATTAGCAACAACCAGGGCCAGCGCCCGGTAGCCGAGTCCAGTGCTTATGGCAAGGGCAAGGCCACCTTTGTAAGTGGTGACCTGGGCAGCCTGAGCGTGGAGCGACAGGCGCAGGTTTTCCAGGGAGTCATCCACCAGTTGATGCGCTAGATTACCTCACAGTGAGCTTGTCAAAGGGCGGTGCTTGTACCATCATTGCCTGAAAGCTTTGCAAAATAGGGCTGCTAAGCAGAGGAGGTTGGTTAGGGGGCAGGTGGTAGAAACCCACTACCTGCCTCCTACCACCCACTTTCACCTTGTGTATCGTTGAAAGTGGGTTGGACGCCTAAAGTTGGTATTGGAGGCGTGAGGGTGGAACTGCTCCGAAATACCCAGGGCCAAGGTCGAACGGGCCTGGCCTTTGGGAGTTTTCTCTGGCCTGAAGAGGTTCGTCCCTGACCCTGGAGATTCCTGATGGACGTACAGCCCTGCTTGAAGGTACAGAGTAGGCTAGCCTCCCAGAATTTCCTGCTCTTTCTTGTGCAGGACTTCGTCTATCTTGTGCACGAACTCGTCGGTAATCTTCTGGATTTCGGCCTCGGCGCGTTTGATGGCGTCCTCGGAGAGGTGCTTTTCCTTCTCCATCTTTTTGGCTTTGTCGAGGGCCTCGCGCCGGGCGTTCCGAACGGCAATTTTGGCTTCCTCGGCGTAATGCTTAACCGACTTGACCAGATCCTTGCGGCGCTCCTCGGTGAGGGGCGGGATGTTGATGTAGAGGGCATCGCCCTTGTTGGTCGGGTTGAGGCCCAGATCGGAGTCGCGGATGGCCTTCTCGATTTCCTTCAGCATACCCGGATCCCACGACTGCACCACCAGGGTTCGGGGGTCGGGTGAAGAGACGGTGCCCACCTGGTTTAGGGGCATGGCAGAGCCGTAGTATTCGACTTTGATGTTGCTTAGAATGGCGGGATTGGCCCTGCCGGTGCGCAAGGTGGCGAGGTGGTGCTCGAGGGCTTCCAACGATTTTTGCATGTGACTCTTGGCTTCGGTGTAGAGGTCTTTGAGCATGATTGCCTCCTTAATCCTGGATAGCTTACCTCTAAATCGCTCAAAGGTTGCAGGGCAACGGGCCTGTTGGCTTTGAACTTGACCTTCATGTAGCCCTAGCTATGCACCAGGGTGCCCACCCGCTCCCCTTTGATAATTTTTTCCAGATTGCCCTCTCTGAACATATCGAACACCACGATGGGCATATTTTGCTCCTGGCACAGGGCCATGGCGGTGGCATCCATCACCTGTAAGCCTTCTACCAGGGCCTGGTGGTAGGTCAGGTCGTCGTACTTGATTGCAGCGGGGTTTTTGCGAGGGTCGTCGCTGTACACCCCGTCTACCTTGTTTTTGGCCATCAAAACTGCATCCACGTTCATTTCCAGGCCGCGCAGCGCCGCAGCGGTGTCGGTGGTCACGTAAGGGTTGCCGGTGCCGCCGCCAAATATCACCACCCGGCCTTTTTCCAGGTGCCGGATGGCCCGGCGGCGAATGTAGGGCTCAGCAACCTGCTGGATGGTCAGGGCCGTCTGGACGCGGGTGGGTACGCCGATGAACTCGAGAGCATCCTGCAGGGCCAGGGCATTCATAATAGTGGCCAGCATACCGATGTAGTCCGCACTAGCCCGATCCATGCCCACGCCCTGGCGGGCCCCCCGCCAGAAGTTGCCGCCGCCCACCACAATGGCCACCTGGACACCGAGCTGATGGGCCTTGGCAACCTCCTGGGCCAGGGCCTTGGTAGCCTCGGGCTGGATCCCGAAGCCATTACCGCTCATGAATTCGCCTGAAAGTTTCAGCAGCACGCGTTTATATTTCATATCGCCCCCACGATTTTGAATGCAGGCCACCCTCTTCCTGATGGGTATCGAGCGGCTGGTTCACTTGCTGGAGCCTCTGGCTAAGGCAGAAGAAAAGGGTCGAAAGCCTTGCGACTCTCGACCCCCGGCAAACATGGCCTATGCCCCCACTTCAAAACGGCTAAAGCGTTTGACCTGAATGTTCTCGCCAATCTTGGCGATGGCGGCCTGGATAAGGTCGCGCACCTTGATCTTTTCATCCTTGACGAAGGGCTGCTCCAGCAGCACCATCTCTTCGTAGAACTTTTTCATGCGGCCTTCGGCGGCTTTCTCGGCGATGTTTTGCGGCTTTCCTTCGTTGAGGAGCTGCTGGATGTAGATGGCTTTTTCCTTCTCGAGGTCTTCTTGCGAGACCTCCTCGATGCTCACGTAGCGGGGGTTGGCCATGGCGATGTGCATGGCAATATCCTTGGCCAGACGCTGGAACTCCTCGTTGCGGGCCACAAAGTCGGTCTCGGAGTTGAGTTCGACCATCACCCCCACCCGCTGGTTGTGGTGGATGTAAGCACCAATAATGCCCTCGCGGGCTTCGCGGTCGGCCTTCTTGGCGGCCTTGAGGGCGCCCCGCTCGCGCAGCAGGGTGGTGGCCTTTTCCATATCCCAGCCTGCGTCTTCCAGGGCCTTCTTGACGTCGGACATGCCAGCGCCGGTCTGTTCACGTAGTTTTTTGATTAGCTCTAGTTGAGACATCGGTTTCACCTCTGGAGGGGATTTAGGGGATGGGGGTTAGGGGTTAGATTCCAAAAATCCCGTTTAGTACTGACCCCTTTTCCCTCACCCCTGGCCCCGCTTATGCTTCTGCTGCTTCGGTTGTGGCGGCTACCTCGGTACTGGCGGGGGGAATTTCGCGCCCACCACCACGGGCCTCGACGATCAGGTCGGTCATGCGGCTCACGATGAGCTGAATCGAGCGAATGGCGTCGTCGTTGCCGGGTATGATGTAGTCGCACACGTCGGGGTCGGAGTCGGTGTCGGCCAGGGCAATCACCGGGATACCCAGCTTACGGGCTTCCTTGACCGCAATGGCCTCCTTGGTGGGGTCTACCACAAAGATGGCATCGGGCAGGCGGCGCAGCTTGCGGAAGCCGCCCAGGTTCTTTTGCAGGCGCTCGAGTTCGTGCTGAAGACGTACTTGCTCGGTTTTGACCCGCTCTTTGATCTCTTCCGAGGCGAAAAGGGCCTCGAGTTCGGCCAGGCGGTTGACCTGCGCGGTGATGGTGCGGAAGTTGGTGAGCATACCGCCCAGCCAGCGCTGGTTGACATAGGGCATTCCGGCGCGGTCGGCTTCCTGCTGCACGATTTCCTGGGCCTGCTTCTTGGTGCCCACATACAGGATGGTGGCCCCCCGCATGGCCAGGTCTTGCACGTACTTGAAAGTACGCTCGAGCTCAACCATACTTTTTTGCAGGTCAATGATAAAAATGCCGTTGCGCTCGGCGTAGATGTAGCGCTTCATCTTGGGATTCCAGCGCTTGGTCTCGTGACCGAAGTGTACGCCGGCCTCGAGCAGTTCCTTGATGCTTACGTTTGCAGCCATGTTTTCTCCTGACGGGACGGTTGGAGCGGGCGTTGATTTGTGCTGGTTGCGCTTTTGCCCTGGGTACCGTTCCCTAACCCCAGGTAGCGCTTGGCACACCCAAAAAAAGAGTATACCCGAGAGACACCCTTTACGGAAGTCCGCACGGTTGCTATACTCCTTGGTGCTGTTTGGCCCCTGGGGGCGTAGCTCAGCGGGAGAGCAGGTCCTTTGCAAGGACAAGGTCGGGGGTTCAAATCCCTTCGCCTCCACCAGGAAAGCTGATAGCCAATAGCGGATAGACGATAGCGAAATAGTTTCGCGATTGTTCGTGCTTTGCATCTTGCGTACTGCCTCGGTAGAGCGCCGGGTCTTTGCAGACTCGAAAGTTCCTATCTGCGCTTGCAATCAGCTATGGGCTATCGGCCATCAGCGCCTTATGCTGGAGGAATGAACACACCCGTTTGGGACGATGGAAGTTGGCCGGGTTTGCCCAGCCTGCAGGGTAAACTCGAGGCCGAAGTATGTGTGATCGGGCTGGGGGGGTCGGGGCTTTCGGCCATCCTCGAGCTGCTGCGGCTGGGTCGAACCGTGGTCGGGCTCGACGCCGGTTCGGTAGCGGGGGGAGCCGCGGGTCGCAATGGGGGGTTCTTGCTGGCCGGCATTGCTAAGTTTTACCACCAGACCGTGTCCGATCACGGGCGCGATCTTGCCAGGCGTCTGTACCAGGCTACCCTCGAGCAGATCGAACACATGAAAACCGAGACCCCCCAGGCCATCCGGCAGGTGGGTTCGCTGAGAATTGCGGCTTCGGCGGAGGAGCTCGAGGATTGTGAGCAGCATCTGCAAGCCCTGCGTGCCGATGGCTTTGCGGCTCTACCCTACGAAGGCCCGGAGGGACAGGGGCTCCTGATTCCAGGCGACGCCGCCTTCAACCCCTTACAGCGTTGCAGGGCGCTGGCGCGGCAGGCGCTGGACAGGGGGGCCCGGCTTTTTGAACACAGCCCGGCTTTGCTCATCAGCGGCCAGGAGGTACAAACCCCCCAGGGGCGGATCCTTTGTGAGCGGGTTCTGGTGGCGGTAGATGGTCGGCTCGAGCAGCTATTACCCGAACTGAAAGGCCGGGTGCGCACGGCCCGCTTGCAGATGCTGGCCACGGCCCCGGTGGAAATGCGCTATACCCGGCCCGTTTACCGGCGCTGGGGATACGACTACTGGCAGCAGTTGCCCGACGGACGCATCGCCCTGGGAGGGATGCGCGACGCGGGAGGTGAAGCCGAGTGGACCACGGAGGCAGCGCCGAGTGAGCCCGTGCAGGCCCGGCTGGAGCAACTGCTTGAACAACTGGGTGTCCAGGCCCCCATCACCCATCGCTGGGCCGCCTCGGTGGCCTATACCCCCACGGGCCTGCCCATTGCCGAGGAGGCACGGCCCGGCGTTTGGGCCATTGGCGCCTACAGCGGAACCGGAAATGCGGTGGGGGCCTTGCTGGGGCGGGAGGCGGCCTGGGTCTTGCACGGGGGCCGGATGCCCGGGGCCGTCTGGCTAACCTGAGCTTTTGTCGGCGGCCTGCCCTTTGGCCTTGTACATCTCGCGGTCGGCATGGCGGTAGAAGTGTCGGGGTCGCTGCCGTAGCGGTTATTTGATTATGGCAAAGGGTTGAGAGATGCTTTTGCTTAAGGCTTCAAGAGCTGGGGTGCACCGATGCCCTTAATTTGGTTCTCCTGGCCTTCATCTGATATACTCTCACCTTGCGTGACCCGAAAGGGTTGCTAGATTGTGTTGTGCCCCAACCCCACTGAAGCAAAACCAGGCCCTGGGGTGCAACCGAACCAGAAAGGAGGTGAGTATGCCACAATACGAGGTTAATTTGATCCTAAACCCCAACCTCGATGGGGCGCAGGCCGCCCAGGAGAAGGACATCATAAAGTCCGTCCTCGAGCGTCACGGCGCCCAGATCAAAAACATTGATGACTGGGGGAACCGTCGCCTGGCCTATCCCATCCAGAAAGATCCCGAAGGCAACGTGGTCTTCTACACCGTGGAAATGGCCGGGGGCAGCAACGCCGCGCTTCAGCGTGAACTGCGCTTGCGCGACCATGTGCGTCGTGTAACCATCCTCCGCGACCGTCCCGAATGGCGAAACAGCAAAAAGAAGAAATGAGCTGTTTGGCCCAACCTGAGTTCTGAGGCCAGAGACCATAACGGAACTCAAGGGCTGCGAAAAGCAGAAAGCCCCAAGCCGAAAGCTAAAGGCAAAATGCGAAACGCCTGAATTAAGATCTAATGAAAAGACCGAAACGAAAAAGGACTGATTGATATGGCTCGAGGCCTCAACCGCGTAACCCTCGTAGGCACCCTGACCCAAGACCCCGAACTGCGCTACACTGCCGGTGGCCTGGCTGTGATGGAACTTAACCTGGCCGGCAACGATGTCGTTACCGACGAGCAGGGTCAGACCCGCGAACCCGCCTGGTATCACCGGGTCAAACTGCTGGGCAAAAGTGCGGAGTTCTGGGGCGACACCCTGAAGGCGGGCATGGCCCTCTTTGTGGATGGCAAGCTCGAGTACCGTGCCTGGGAACAGGATGGTCAGAAAAAAAGCAGCCTGGAAATCCGCGCCGACCGCATGGAGATTGTGAGCCTGGAAGGCAAGCGGGGCCAGGTGACCATCACCGATGCCCGTGGACAGGAGCGTCTTAAGGACGGCCTCAATCAGGTGATGCTGGTGGGCAACCTGACCCGCGACCCCGAGCTGCGCTATACCCCCCAGGGAACCGCCGTGACCCGCCTTTCGCTGGCTGTGAACGAAAAGTTCACCACCCGCCAGGGCGGCGAGCAGGAAAAGGTGCACTATGTAGAGGCTCAGGCCTGGCGCGAGCTGGCCGAGTTTGCGGCAGAACTCAAAAAAGGAGACGGAGCGTTCCTAATCGGACGCTTGGTGAACGACTCCTGGACCGCTCAGGATGGCACAAGGCGCTACACCACCCGTGTAGAGCTTTCCCGCCTCGAGCGACTTGCCCGTGGAACTGGACAAAGTACAGGTGGAAACAGTTCCCAAAGCGCTGCAGCCGCAGCCAAAGGCCGTACGGGCAAGGTAGATATTGATGAAGGCTTGGTAGACGATTTCCCACCTGAGGAGGATTTACCGTTTTGAGCACCAAGAAGATGTCCAACCGTGGCGGCGCCAAAGGCGACCGCCAAGACCGTGAGCGGGGCGAGCGCGCAATGCGCCGTGGCCGTAAGCCCAAAGTGGCTGCGGCTGTGGGAGCCTTCGACCTCAACGATTTCAAGAATGTGGATATCCTCAAGCGCTTCCTGTCCGAAACCGGCAAGATTCTGCCACGTCGCCGTACCGGACTCAACGCTCAGGAGCAGCGCAAACTGGCCCGCACCATCAAGCGGGCGCGTATGATGGGCCTACTGCCCTTCACCGAGAAGCTGGTTCGGAAATAGGGAGAGTGGAAGATGAAAGTGATTCTGCTTGAACCTATGGAAAACCTGGGTGATGTGGGCGCAGTGGTGAACGTCAAGCCGGGGTATGCCCGCAACTACCTGCTGCCCCGGGGGATCGCTACCCTGGCTACCGAGAGCAACCTCAAAACCCTGGAAGCCAAAATTCGCGCTCAGGCCAAGAAAGCCGCCGAGCGCAAGGCCGAGGCCGAGCGCCTGAGGGAGCTGCTGGAGCCCATTACCCTAGTCCTCAAGGTTAAGGCCGGCGACCAGAAAATTTACGGCTCGGTGACCAGCCGGGAAATTGCCGCCGCCCTCGAGGCCCAGCACCAGATCACCATTGACCCTAAGAAACTAGCCCTGGAAAAGCCCATTAAAGACCTGGGCGACTACGCCCTGGCCTACAAGCCCCACCCTGAGGTGCCCATGACCCTCAAGGTCTCAGTGGTGGCCGACAAGGCCTGAGGATACTCAGCCTTTACCCGCCTGCACAAGGCGGGGTTTTTGTTTGCCTCAGAGCGGTTCCCACGAATACCCAGAACAGCGGGTTTTGCTGTTCTGGGTAAAACAGTCCGCATCGCAGGTGGAGTGTTTGTGGGAAACGCGATCAAGGCATGGCCATAAAAAGCTGGACAGTGTATGGCCCAACCCGGATGGTCTGGTTGAGGAACTCGAGCTGAACTGGCAGCGAGATGGCAAACCCGCTTCTGGGGTCGCGAAGATTCACCACCCAGATTCCATCCGGCAGGCCCGACCATAGCACCACCCCCCTGGCATCGGTGACCTGCAGGGCAGGCCGAACGTTGGTTGCGATGGGGCGACCCTCCGGGCCACGGCGACCCAACGTGGCAATCAGGCCCTCGGCAGGCTTGTTTTGTATCTGCACCTGTATTTCGATGGTGATTCCTGCCCCTTTGGGCTCCTCCGGTTGGCGTGGTGGGGGGATTGGGGCGGGTTGGGCCAGGGCCAGACCCGCAACCAGCAAAACAAGCAACCGGCGCATGAGACCAGCATAACCCCAGAGGCTGAGGAGCCCCTGGGGCGAGATTAAGCTTGGAATTAGTAATTCGCCTTCACGTAGTCTACGGCGGCATTTGCGTCCACCAGACCGTAGCCGAACTGCCCAGGTGTGCTGGCCTGGTAGTCGGGCTTGGCGAGCTGCCCGGTCAGGGTTGCATTGGCGGTTTGTTCCAGCGCAACCCGCACCTGCAACGGGGTCAGGCTGGGCTTGGCGCTAAACATCAGGGCCACCACTCCGGTCACGTGGGGCGCGGCCATGGAGGTACCTTGCAGGAAGCCGTAGGGGTCGCCGGGGTTGCCCTGTTCCTGGGGTATGGTGGAGAGAATGGCGTTGCCGGGGGCAATCACGGTTACGTAGGGGCCGGTGCTCGAGAAGGCCGTGCGCAGGTTATTGGCGCTCATGGCCCCCACCCCAATTACGCCCGCGATGGTGGTGCTGTTGCGTACCGGATCGGAGGGGGGGTTGCCGGCGTCGAAAGAGTTGCCGGCTGCAAACACATAAACGTGCCCCTTGGCAGTGCCGTACTTGAGCACATCCTCGAAGGCCTTGCTTTTTTGCGAGCCACCCCAGGAGTTGTTGGAGACCTTGGCCCCACAGTCGGCTACATACTTAAGAGCTCTGGTGAGCATGTAAACGGTTCCCCCAAAGTACGTCAGACCCTTCACGATGAGTAGTCTGGCCTCGGGGGCCACTCCTACCACACCCATGTTGTTGGCGGCAGCCGCCACGGTGCCGGCGGTGTGGGTGCCGTGGCCGTTGGTATCGGTGGGGTCGGTGTCTTCGTTGGCAAAGTCGTAGCCGTGCAGACCAGGGCAAAGCGGGTTTCTAGGGTTGGGGTTGCGCCACAGGTTGGGGGCCAGGTCGGGGTGGGTTAGGTCGGCGCCGTCGTCAATGACCCCCACCAGCACGCCCCGCCCCGTTACGCCACCGGCCCAGGCTGCCGGCGCGTTGATGCGGTGGATACCCCATAGCCAGGGCACGTTGTTATAGGTAAAGACCCCCCGCAGCACGATGGTAAAAGGCAGCGGCCCGGCCAGGGTCGTTGCCAGGGGGGTGCCCAGGGCTGGCCCTGCGGTCACGGTACCAACAAAGTTGAAATTGCGGGTCTGGGTACCGCTGGCGTCCACCAGGCTGGTGTTCTGGCTGATGCCGGTGAGGCTGGCCGTCCAGGTGCCGGTAGAGCAGGTGGCATCGCAGGGGTTGCTGCCCAGGGCGGTGGGCTTAAGGGTGAAGGGGCCGGTGTAGCTGCCGTTGCTTTGCAGGGTGCCCTGCCCCAGCAGGTTCAGGTCGGGGCTCAGGGCTACCGCTACGCTGATGCTGGCCCCGCTCGAGGAGACCTGAGCCGCGACGGGTATGTCGGTAGTACCAACCCGAATACTGGCCCGCACCACCCCGCTCACCCGCAGGCCGGTGGGGTTGTGGGCGCCGGCTGTGGCAAAAGCATCTCCCGGCGGAATCTGGGTCAGGTAGGGATCGGAGGGGCTAAGCTGGGCCGAGGGGCCCGATGCCCGGTGGAGCTGCACCTTCTGGCGCTCGTGGGGAATCCAGAAGTTGGGTTCGGCGTACTCAACCCCAGCCTGGGAGGCATACTGCTCAATAAACCGTTGCTCCTGCCCTTTGGGTACGCTAACCAGGGCCAGGGTGCCCCAGTCGTCGCTGCCGGTGCTGGCCTTGATCTGACTATTCGACAAGGCTGTTATGGAGCTCATGGAGACGCCCCCGCGGTACTTGACCAGAATTTCACCGGCTACCGCCTGGCTACCGCCAATGCTGGTCAGATCGGGTTGCCCCTGAGGAGGCTGGGCATGGCGTGAACCGCCACAGGCGGCGAGAAGGATTGCAGCGATGCTCAACAAAACCATCTTTTTCATCCTTATCACCCCCTTAGTTGCCCGTCTGGAAGGCAAATGTTTCACTGCCGGAGAAGCGGTACCCTTTCTCGAGCAACTGTACCAGGAAGGTAGAACCGGGTGACCAGCCGGTTTGGGGCACATACCCCACCGCATTCAAGAAAGCCTCTGCCACCTGGCCGCGCCAATCGTTCGCCGGGTTGCTCTGGTAACGGGTGTTGCGATAGGAATTCAGGGTGCCCAGATCCACATAGCGGGCCGCCAAGTGTGCGTCGGGGTCTACCGAGATGAGGTCAATCATCTGGGCGTTCTCGTCGGCGGCCACATCCCAGAAGTAGACCTTGTTGGGCTCGAGCTTGATCTGGTAAATGTTCAGAAAGGTTTCGGGGGTGTAGGTGGTCAGGATGGGCGCGCCGGTATCGCCGTCGTAGAGGGTCACCGTATAGATCGCCGGGCGATCCACCGCTTTCCACGACAGGCGGGGATTGCGACTGACATTGGTGGCGCCATTGGCCGGGGTTTGCAGCACCGGCACCGCCATGAAGTCGGCTTTGTTGGCGGTCAGATTGGTACCGTTAAACCAGCGATACACCACCGAGAACGCTGCCAGGTTGCCTGCTGCATCAAACTTGAGGGCCTGGCTTTCGGTAGCGATGGTCTGGCCTTGCTTGCCGGCGGGAATCCTATAGACCCGCAGGTTGCGGGGCCCGGCAGTGAAGTCGAAGTAGGTGCCCAGGGTGATGCTGCCGCCCGTCACCGAGGGTTCAAAGGAAACCTCGGTCAGTGAAAGAGCATTGCCGGTTGGGCTGAAGTCGAAGCCGCCGGGGGTCAGGGCCGAGGTGTCGTGGCTGAAGGGAATCGTCACCACGTTTGGATTGCTGGCCGGGTCGAAGTTCTGTAAGCGGATGGGGTCGGTCAGGTTGGTGATCTGGCCGTTGTTGATGAAGGTCTTGACCTGGGGGAGGTAAGCAAACTTGCTCCAGAAGAACTCGCTGGCGGTGGCCGGATTGCCGGTATCGGTTCCGGTGAAATTGCCCGCCCAGACGAAGCCCTCGGTGGCAAACGAGTTGACGCTGCTAATCACGGGCATCAAAAAGTTCCCACCTGCGCCGCTGATTACGCCCTGGATTCCCCGATAGGTCAGGAGCCCGGTCTCCCCGGGCCGCAAGGGGACTGCCGCCAGACTCAGGCCGGGAGGCCGAGAGCCATTGCAGGCGGCGGGGGAGGTGCGGTTGGGGGCGCTGCTGCCCGAGAGCGGAGTGCCTACCACTGGGGTGGTTCCGTCCGTATCTACCAGTCGCCCAGTGATGCAACCAAAGCGGGGCGGAGCCACGGGGTTGAGAGCTTGGGGGCCACCGGGCAAATAGATGTTGAGCTCACGCGAAGCACCCAGATTGGACACGTAAGCTGAAAGGGGCACGCTATCGTAGCTGAGGGCGCGCAGACCCATGTTGCCGGGGGGTGGAATCACCAAAATATCGAAGCCCCAGGGCTTGCCCTTGACGGGAATTTTGAAGGAGCCGTCTACCCCACTGATGGCGGTGGCCTTGACCTGACCAAAGTTCAAAATAATGGTGGCGCCGGCCAGGGTACTCCCCCCCGAGCGAGCGGTCTGGTAGACCCGGCCCTTGATGTGCGAGATGTTGACCCGCACATTGGTACTGCTACTCCGTACGCTGCCATTGCTCATGGTGGCGCGGGCGCTGAAAGTCATCTCGCCGTTGTGGTCTACGGTGAGCTGAACCTCCTGGACAAAAGGTGCAACGAGGTCTTCGCCAATTTTGCGGCTGCCTTCAAAAAACTCGACTTTGCTGACCTCGCCGCTCACTTGGGCTGAGAGCTGGATGCTGCCTTCTTCGGTCACCTCAGCAAGGCTGCTGTTGAGCTGGAAGGCATTGGAGGGCTGATTGCTACAACCCACCAACACCACACTCCCCAGCAAGCTCACCCACAAAGCCCTGTTTAGCATGGAACCTCCTGGCTTTTCCTCAAAGAAACTTCAGGTTTACCAGACCGAAATGTTGGCTTTTTTGCGAACCACCCCCTCGAGGCGCATATTTGTTGGACAGTGCAAAATATATAACGTTGTTAACAAATAATTAACACCTTAGGTGCGTGACCTCAAAACGTTACGTTAGGTAACGAACTGATTCGGAATAAATGTGTTTTCCTTGTTGATTACAGGAAACGGTAAGTTATGAAAAGGTGCAGTCGGGTATCAGATAAGGGCGGCATTAGCAATGGATTAAGTTGCTTTAGCTTGCAAAGTCTGGCAGTGTCCGAAAATACGGATTTTGTGGTTTACACCACAATGTATGGATGTTCTGGTAGCCGTTCAGGAAGTCTGTGCAGAACCTCAAGTTGTAAGAGCCAGGTCAAAGCACTTCGAGTGATTTCAGGCGCTCGGCGTAAACAGCCCTGGCCCGTTCCGCCAGAGGGGCGCTCAGAACCCAGCGAAGCCGGGCGGCATCGGGGGTTTTGTCGTACCAGAGATCAAAGACCTCGAGCAGTGTTGCGTGGTGGGTTGGGGCTGCTATTTTTTCGATAGATTGACCGCGCTGAACCCGGCCCTCCTCGAGCACCCGGGCATAAAACCCAGGACGACCTGCCTGCCGAAACTTCTTGACGAAATTGGGGTCGCCCATGCGGGCGGCCAGCGTGGCGCAGGGAATGCGGGGAGCGGATACTTCCAGCAAGACCGGGCCCACCCGAAAACGGTCCCCAATACGCACTGTCCCCTCGCCGAAGCTCGAGAAGGTCAGGTTCTCGCCAAAAGTACCGGGCTCGAGCCCCTCGCCGAGCTGCTCCATCCACCAGTCGTAATCCTCCGCGCTATACACATACACGGCCTGGTCGGGGCCGCCGTGGTGCTCCTGGTCATCTACGTGGTCGCCTGATAGTCCTAAAGTGGATATTTGCGCTCTCTCCACAGGGTTTTTGTAGATGCCGGTGACTGTGGGGCGATCGCCTACTTGTAAGGACTGCGGACGGCCAATGTTAATGGATAGAAGCTGCACGGTGATTTACCTCGGGAAGGCTTCTTTGGAGTGAAGCATACGGTGTGCCGCAAACCGCCATAACAAGAGCAGCAAAAGGGTTGTTGCAAGGCTGACCGTCCAGAAGACCAGGTAGCCAGTATCGAAAGATTTTTGCAAAACCATGAAACGCAGCCAGACCCCGGTGCTGACCGCAATGGCCCAGGTGTAGAGCAGGTTTTGCCAGGTGGGCCGGGTGTAGGTACGCAGAAACGGTGCAATAAGCCACCAGACCAACAGTATGGGCAGTGCGTTGCGGACGATACCGGAAAGGCTTACCGGCTCGCCATGGCTTTGCAGGCCGATGATGGCAAAAAGCACGATACAAATTGCATCGCCCCAGGCCAGCAGGCGAGCGGATTTGCGGGTTTTTACGGCGCTGGACATACCTGGGAAGTCAGGCCCGCCTACTCGGCCTTTACAGCCTCAAAAAACACCTTTTCGGCGCGGTAGGAGCTGCGTACCAGGGGGCCGCTGAAGACCTCCATAAAGCCCTCTTCATAACCCCAGTCGCGGTACTTGGCAAACTCCTCCGGCGTCACGTAGCGCTCGACGGGCAGGTGGTGTTTGGTGGGGCGCAGGTACTGCCCGAAGGTTACGATATCCACCCCCACGGCCCGCAGGTCGCGCATGGCCTGGCGAATCTCGTCGTCGGTTTCTCCCAGGCCCAGCATCAGGCTGGACTTGGTGAGCACCTCGGGGCGCACCTTTTTGGCGTGCTCGAGTACCCGCAGGGTCTGGTCGTAGCCGGCCCGGGGGTCGCGGACCCTGGGGGTCAGGCGGCGGACGGTCTCGAGGTTGTTGGCAAACACGTCCTGGCCGCCCCCCAGCACGGTTTCCACGTCGCGCAGGTTGCCCTGGAAGTCCGGGGTGAGGGTTTCGACCTTGACCGAGGCATCGAGCCGCTTAATTTGCCGCACCACTTCGGCAAAGTGCGAGGCCCCGCCGTCGGGCAGGTCGTCGCGGTCTACCGAGGTCAGCACCACGTACTTCAGGCGCATCTCGGCTACCGCCTGGGCCACGTGCAGGGGCTCCTGGGGATCCACCCAGCCCCTGGGGTTGCCGGTATCCACCGCGCAGAACTTGCAGGCCCGTGTACACACGCTCCCCAGCACCATGATGGTCATGGTGCCGTGACCCCAGCACTCGCCGATGTTGGGGCACATGGCCTCCTGGCAGACGGTGCTGAGGCGCAGGCGCTTGGTCAGCTCCTTGAGGTGCTGGTAGTTGGGGCCGGTGGGGACGGTGGCGCGGAGCCAGGCGGGCTTGTGGCGGTCTACGGGTTCCGGGCGTTCCTGGGCAACCCCGTTGGGGATGACCTTGAGTTCGATCAGGCCGCCGTGCTGGAA
Source organism: Meiothermus sp. CFH 77666 (assembly GCF_017497985.1). Lineage (NCBI taxonomy): Bacteria > Thermotogati > Deinococcota > Deinococci > Thermales > Thermaceae > Meiothermus > Meiothermus sp. CFH 77666. The sequence goes on along the minus strand of NZ_JAGDFV010000006.1, from coordinate 39,435 downwards.
ATCCTCGAGCTGTATGGTTTTGAGTTTGCTCATGCCAGTTCCTTGGTAGCTGTCTGCTGGGGCTCGAACGATGGGAAATGTTGCTCAAAGGCCTGAATGACCCGCTCCATCACCTCGTTCATGCTAACTTCCCGGCCCAGGATTTTCTGGAGCGAGGTTACACCTTTGTCCTTCAGGCCACAGGGCACAATCAGGTTGAAGTCGTCCAGATGGGTGTTCACATTGAGGGCGAAGCCGTGCAGGGCCACATCCTGCTTGACCGCCACCCCAAAGGCGCAGAGTTTTTCTTCGATATCGGGCCAGCCCGCCACGGGCGCAGGTTTGCGAATCCAGACCCCGGCGTAGCCCGGTGTGGCGTAGGTCTCGATGCCGTAAGTGCTGGCCACCTGCATGATGACCTGCTCGAGCTGCCGCAAAAACCCCCGTACCTGTCGCCCCACGGGGAAGATGGGGTAGCCCACCAGCTGGCCGGGGCCGTGGTAGGTGACGTCGCCCCCGCGCTCGATGCTAAAAAGCTCAATGCCCTGGGCCTGGTACTGCGCCTCGCTCAAAAGCAGGTTCTCCGGCTTGGCAGCCCGTCCCAGGGTGATTGTACGGGGGTGCTCCAGTAGCAGCAGGGTGGGTTTGCGCTTCCCGGCCACCACCTCGGCATGAACCTGTTTCTGATATTCCCAGGCCTGGCGATAGGGCAGCAGGCCCAGCCTCTCCACCTCGAAGGCGGCACTCATACCCCTAAAGCATACTCCTGGCCCGTCCATTGCACAGGAACGAAGTCACAGAGGGTTGAATGAGGCGGTACGTGTCCGGTGATTGATTGTCGCTTGGATCTGTACTCGACAATCCTGCCTGGAGCTGGCTTTTTTACAGGTGAATCACCGAACTTGCAGGGCCTGGAAGGCTTCCTCGTACTCGAACTGGTTCAGGCCCCGGCCAATCACCACCAGACGCGAGGGGGCGGTTGCGGGCTCTTTGGATTGCTCGAGGCTGAAGATTTCCCGCACCGACTGGTAGAGCACCTGTTTATCAAAACCCTTCACGCTGAGGAACCCCTTGGCGCGGAAAACCGCATCGGGCCTGGAGATGAGGTACTGGTCAATAAACTCATTTACTTTCTGGCGCTCGAGCAGACGCTCAGCCGTCAGGGTGAAGGTCTGTACGTTGGGCGTGTGGAGGTGTGCGTGGTGGGGCGGTTTCCAGTCCAGGTCAAAAGCCCGCCTGTGCAGGACGTCCTGTGGGCTCACCCTGGACTGGGCCGTGCTGTAAATCTGGGCCAGGGGGTTGATTTTCCGGATGAGGTTTTCGGCCTCGGCCACCTGTTCGGGGGTGGCCAGGTCGGTTTTGTTGAGCACCACTGTGCTGGCGTAGGCGAGCTGAACGGCGCCCTCGGGGCCGTCGCGCAGGGTTTGCTCGAGGTTGCGGGCATCGGCCACCCCAATGATGCCGTCTAGCTCGAATTTCGTGCGAGTAAACGGATCCATTACGGTCTGGGCTACCGGCACCGGGTCGGCCAGGCCCGAGAGCTCAATCAGGATGTAGTCGGGCTTGTCCTTCCTCGAGATAATTTTGAACAGAGCAGAAACCAGATCTTCGCGCCCCACACAGCACAAACAGCCATTGGACAGCTCGGCGATGCCGTCGGTGTCCACATTCTCAATGAGCGAGCCGTCAATGCCGGTTTCGCCAAACTCGTTGACGATAATTCCAAACCTGTGATGGCCACTGCCGACCAGATGATTGACCAGGGTGGTCTTGCCGGCCCCTAAAAAACCGCCAATCACGCTGACCGGGATGCGCTTTTGAAACTGCGTCATGGCCCCTACCATACCTCAGGCAGTTCAATCTGGCGCGACGAGCTTTACATTTGGCCGGCTCTCCATAATGATAACCTGTTCTCGGCAAGGAGCGAGATGTGAAAATCAAGACGCACTGGGTTATTCGCTTTGAATACGTTTTGCGGATCAACGGCGAGGTCGTGGATCGCAGCCCAGCAGGCCATCCCCTTACCGTCCTGACCGGTTTTGCCCCGAGCCTGCCCCTGGGGCTGGAGGCAGCCCTGGTGGGCAAAGCACCCGGTGCGTACCACTGGGTCGTGCCACCGGAACAGGCCTGTGGCCCCTACGACCCGGCCAGGCGGGTCGTGGTGGAGCGTCGGCAGTTGCCCGAAGAACCCCGGTTGGGCGCTGTATTCACGGCTGAAAGCGAGGATGGACAGACTTTGCTGTACCGGGTGGTAGCTGTGGAGGGCGATGTGGTCACGCTTGACGCCAACCACCGATGGGCGGGCCAAACCCTGGAGTATGACGTGACTATCCATGCAGTTCGGCCCGCCGAGCGGGATGAGGTGGCCCACGGCCACGTGCATGGGGAGGGTGGGGTGATTCACGAGCTGTAGTTGGATTGTGGGCTTGCAGAACGCCACCCAGGGTTACAGGTTCAGACCTCGAATCTTTTTCTGGGGAGAGAAGTCCCCTGGGTGTGTGCATAGGATAGAGCTGTATGACACCGGTTTTGGTCACGGGCGCGCTGGGCCAGGTGGGTTCAGAGCTGGTTCCGGCGCTGCGGTCACGCTACGGAGTGGATCAGGTACTGGCCACCGATTTGCTAAGCGGCGCACCCGACCACCCTTCGCTGGGGGGCCCCTTCGAGCAACTGGACTGTACCGACGGGGTAGCGTTGCGAGGGGTGCTCGAGCGCTACCGTATTAAGGCCATCTACCATCTGGCCGCCATTCTTTCAGCCAGGGCTGAAGCCGAGCCCCAGCTAGCCTGGCGGGTCAACATGGAGGGGCTTTACAACGTGTTGGAGGCAGCGCGGCAAGTGGGAGCACAGGTCTTCGTGCCCAGCTCGATTGCAGCTTTTGGTCCCAGTACCCCCCACGACCCCACGCCCCAGGACACCATCCAGCGCCCTAACACCCTCTATGGCGTGACCAAGGTAGCGGGCGAGTTGCTGTGCGACTACTATGCCCAGCGTTTTGGCCTGGACGTGCGGGGCCTGCGCTATCCTGGCCTGGTCTCCTACACCGCACCCCCGGGTGGGGGTACCACCGACTACGCAGTGGAAATTTTTCATCATGCACTTATAAAGGGCCAGTACACCTGCTTCCTGGGACCCGATACCCGGCTACCCCTGATGTACATGCCCGACGCCATTCGGGCGACTTTGGAACTGATGCAGGCCGACCCCGCGAAGCTCCGCCATCGCAACGCCTTCAACATAGCGGCCTTTAGCAGCACGCCCGCCGAACTTGCCGCCGAGATTCAGAAGCACCGACCTGACTTCAAGGTGTTCTACGCGGTAGACCCGGTTCGCCAGGCCATTGCGGAGTCCTGGCCGCATACCCTGGACGATAGCGCCGCACGCGAAGAGTGGGGCTGGCGGCCCCAGTTCGACCTGAGGGGCATGACCCAGGACATGCTGGAAAAGTTATCCGCACGCATTTTGCAAAGGGAGGCTTGATATGCCGCTAAGTCGCTTGACACCGGTGTTGCGCCAGAGTGTGGAGGCCCTCGAGCGAGAAGGCCGCCGCAAGGGGTATGAAGCGGTGGTGGTGGGGGTCTTGCCTCCAGAGGGTGCTCGAGGGCCGCGCTATCTGCTGGAAGGATATGGGGCCAAGCCTTTCCTGCGCATGAACTCCAACAGTTATCTGGGGCTGTCAGGGCACCCCGCCCTCAAGAAGGCCGAAGAAGAAGCCATCGAGCGCTTTGGGGTGGGGCCGGGGGCGGTGCGCTTTATCAGTGGCACCTATAAGACGCATGTGGAGCTCGAGCGGCATCTGGCCGATTTCCACCACCGCGAGGCCGCCATGATTTTCTCTTCGGCCTACGCCACAGTGCTGAGCGTGGTGGTGCCCCTGACCACCGACCAGACCGTGCTCATCAGCGACGAGCTCAACCACAACTGCATCATCAATGCGGTGCGTCTGGCGAGGCCCCTGGAGAAAATGGTCTACCGGCACCTCGATCTGCACGACCTGGAACAAGCCCTGCAAAAGGCCGCTGCACTTCGGGCCCGGCGGGTGCTGGTTCTGACCGATGGGGTTTTCAGTATGCGCGGCTCCCATGCGCCGCTGGCGGAAATATCCGCACTGGTGCAGCAATACGATAGCCAGTTTGCCGAGAATGCCCTGCTGGTGGTGGACGACTCGCACGGGGTGGGCGCTTTTGGCCCCACAGGCCGGGGAACCGAAGAATACACCGCTACCAGGGCCGACATCCTGATCGGGACGCTGGGCAAGGCCTTTGGGGTGAATGGGGGATATGTGGTCGGCCCCAGCGACCTGATCGCCTATTTGCGGGAAACCTCGCCTATGTACATCTACTCTAACCCCATCACCCCAGGTGAGGCTGCTGCCGCCAGGGCCGCGCTGGAACTGCTACAAGCCCTCGAGGGTCAGGAGCGCTTGCGCCACCTGCAAGCCATGACCCAGCGATTTCGCCAGGGGCTTCTTTCCCTGGGCTACGAGTCTTTTCCGGGGGCGCACCCGGTGGTACCGTTGGTGCTGAGGGATAGAGCCCTGACCAACCGTCTGGTTGGCTATTTGCGAGAACATGGCGTTCTCGCCACTGCCATCGTGTATCCAGTCGTACCAAAAGGCGAAGACTCCATCCGTTTCCAGGTTTCTGCCGAACACACCCAGGCCGATATAGATGAAGTGCTAGGTATTTTGCAGGCGTTCAAGCATGATGTCCTGGGCACCTGATAGTCGGTTGGCTTGATTTTTGAACGGCGCTCTCCCTCGAGGTTGGCGTTGTTGATCCCCGTTCACAGACTGAAGAACAAGCCCGCTGAGATTTGCTTCCGGTCTTCAGCTACCGGCTACTGGCCCTAGGGTCTCACCGACTCGTACTCGTTGACAAGGCAAAAAATAGCGCGCACTGAAACACATTCGAAGCCACGTAAACCTCCCAAAATGGCTGGATAATACGGTGTTGGCTCTTTAGGCCCTCTATCATGTTTGCAACTATGGATCGGGTGGCGGTGTTTATTGATGGCAGCAACCTGTATAAAGGTCTGGTTTCCACGCTGGGAACCGACTATAGGCTGGATTTTGTCGCTTTCGTCTCAGCGCTAGCGGCGGGGCGTTCGTTATTGCGGGCGTACTACTACAATGCACCCTTGCCCAGCGAAGACCCAGCGGCCAAGGCTCATCAGAGCTTTTTGAACTACCTGAAGCGGGTGCCCTATGTGATGGTACGGCTGGGTCGGCTGGAGCGCCGGGGCGAGGGTTTTATTGAAAAGGGTGTGGATATCCAGATTGCCATAGATATGCTCAAACTGGCCTACGCCGATGCCTACGATGTGGCGGTACTGGTTTCGGGCGACGGCGATTTCGCCGAGGTGCTTAAGGTCATTCAGGATATGGGTAAGCAGGCCGAGAACACCACTTTCCAGGTGCTCTCATCGTACCGCCTCGCCCAGCAAGCCGATAAATATTTTCCTCTGGACGAACTTCCCTGGGAGCGTCTGCGGGCCAGGAGCTTTGAAGCCGAGGCTTTTCCGTTCCAGGACTAAAAAAACACTTTATCGAAGTTTCCACACCGCGATCACGCAGGGGTCAATGGGGGAGATGAGGTGGGGCTGCTCGAGGTAGGCGGCTTCCCCCTTGCGCAGGTGCAGGTAGCTTTGGTCGGGCAGATCGATTACCACTTCGCCCTCGAGCAAAACATACAAGCGGGCCTCGCTTACCTGCTCGGGCTGGGTTAGCAGGTAGGCACGAAACCCCTCGAGGCCGGGGAATCGGGCTTCTCCCTGCTTTTTGGCTAGCCGCACAAGATGGAGTTTCATGCTCGGGCTTGCTCAGGCCCCGACGGTTTCCTTGCGGGCTTTGCCATACTCCATGCGCAGCTTGAACATGGCCTGGCGGAAGAGTTTGAGGGCTTCCTCCTCCGATTTGCCCATGGCTTTGGCAACCTCGGCCACGGCTTTTTGCTGCCCCTTGCTGCGGCGGGCGATTTCGCTTTGTTCGGCGGTCAGACCGGCCTGGCCGATGAAACGCTCGAGGTCGGCCCAGGTTGCACTGGGTTGGCTAGGTTTGGGTTTTTGGGCCTTACCTTTGGCTCTGGCCTTCACCTTGGGCCCTTCTCCCTCGCGGGCGGCTTTGCTTTTGCCGTACTCCATGCGCAGCTTGAACATGGCCTGGCGGAAGAGCTTGAGGGCGGTTTCTTCGGGGAGGTTGAGCTCTTTAGCCACCGCAGCAACGGCCTTCTGCTGGCCCTGGGTGCGCCGGGCAACCTCGGCCTGGTCGGACGGGAGGCCGAGTTGGGCGATTAGGGGCTCGAGGTCGGCCCAGGTGGCCGAGGGTCTGGTGGTTTTTTCGCCACGCTTGCGCTTGGCCTTGCCCTTCCCTTCACGCTCGGCCCGACGCTCATTCAGGGCTTTCAGATCGGGGCCGCCATAGCGCTCGCAACTGGGGTTGGAGCAGGCTCGCTTACCCGAGCGGCCTTTGGCCATCTCGTTCCAGCCGCAGATGGGGCACTTTTCGGGCACCAGCGGATCAAAAACCAGGAAGTCGCAGCTCTGATTGTTGCAGCGATAATAGGGTTTGCCCCGCTTGCTGGTTTTTTGCACCACTTCGCCTGCATGGCACTTGGGGCACTCAATACCGGTGGAAGGGGCTTCGTCGCGGGTGTATGTGCATTCGGGGTAGCGGTTACAGCTAATGAAAGCGCCATAGCGCCCGTGGCGTCGAACCAGTTGCCCCTGCTGGCAGGACGGACAGGTCTCACCGATAGGCTCGGGTTCCTTCTTGATTTCCAGTCGTTCGGTGTACTTGCACTCAGGATAGCCGGTGCAGCCCAGGAACTGACCGAACCTCGAGACCCGCAGCTCCAGCGGACGCCCGCACTTCGGACAAAGTTTCTGGGGAACCTTGTTGTAATCCTTCAGGAAGGGCTCGTAAAACTCCCGTACCACTTTGGGCCAGGCAGCTTTGCCGGCCTCAATGTCGTCGAGGCGGTTTTCGAGCTGGGCCGTGAAGTCATAGGCCACCACGTCGGGGAAACTCTGCACCAGGTAGCCCGTCACCTCGCGCCCCAGCGGTGTGGGTTTGAGCGATTTGCCGGAACGCTCGAGGTAGTTGCGGCGCTCGAGGGTTTCAATAGTCGGGGCATAGGTCGAAGGCCGCCCGATGCCCATTTCCTCGAGTACCTTGACCAGGCTGGCGTCGGTGAAGCGGGGAGGTGGCTCGGTAAAGTGCTGTTCCGGCTTGACGCTTAGCAGGCTGGCCGCAGCGTTCTCTCGCAAGGGGGGCAGCAGGTTCTCCGCATCGTCGCCTTCCTCGCGCCCGTAAACCCTCAGATAGCCATCAAACTTCAGCACCGACCCCACCGCTCGGAAGACCAGCTCATTGCCGGTCACGTTTACGGTGGTCTGGTCGAAAATTGCAGGGGTCATCTGCGAGGCCACAAAGCGTTGCCAGATGAGCTGGTAGAGCTTGAACTCCTCGTCTTCCAGGTACTTCCGGATAGAATCGGGGGTTCGGGTAACCGAGGTAGGGCGGATGGCCTCGTGGGCATCCTGGGCATTGGCGGCCTTTTTGCCCGCGTAGATGTTGGGTTTGTCGGGTAAGTAGCTGGATCCGAAGTGACTGGGGATGAACTGCCGCACCTCGGTGAGGGCTTCCTGCGAGACCCGCGTCGAATCGGTACGCATGTACGTGATAAGGCCCACCGTGCCCTCGGGCAGATCCACCCCTTCATAGAGCCTCTGGGCAACCCGCATGGTGCGGCTGGCCGTCCAGCCCAGGCGGCTGCTGGCGGCTTGCTGGAGGGTGGAGGTGATAAAGGGTGGGAGGGCGTTGCGGCGGCGTTCACGACGCTCGATGCTGCTAATCCGGTAGTTCTGGATGGCCTGCGCTTGACGGACGATTGCCTGGGCCTGGGCCTCGTTGGTGATGAGGTACTTTTCGCCGCTTTGAACACGCTCCTGGTTCACGCTGTAAAGCATGGCCTTAAAGGGCTGGCCCTCCGATTTGAACTGCCCCTCAATGGTCCAGTACTCTTGCGGCACAAAGGCTTCAATTTCCTGCTCACGCTCCACCAGTAGCCTGAGTGCCACCGACTGCACCCGGCCCGCCGACAGCGCTCTACGCCGAAACTCCATGCTGAGCACCGGCGAAAGCTGATAGCCTACCAACCGATCCAGCACTCGCCGGGCCTGCTGGGCATCCACCAGCCTCTGATCAATGGGCCGAGGTTGTTGTACCGCCGCCCGCACCACCTTGGGGGTAATTTCGTGGAACTCTACCCGTAAGGGGTTTTGGGGGTTCAGCCCCAGCAGCCGGGCCACATGCCAACCAATGGCTTCGCCTTCGCGGTCGGGGTCGGTGGCGATGAGCACCCGCTTACCCCGGGCGGCTTTTTTGAGGTCATCCACCACCGGCTGCTTATCCTTTTTAATTTCGTACTGCGGTGTGAAGTCGGCTTCAATATCCACACCCAGGTCGCGTTCGGGCAGATCGGCTACGTGGCCCTTGCTGGCCCGTACCTCGTAGCCTGCCCCTAGCATCTTTTGAATGCTCTTGGCCTTGGCAGGCGATTCTACAACAATCAGGGTCGAATCCGGCATACGGCTAAGTATATGGATATGGGGCGGGCAGTTTGTCAAGGGCTTGATGCATGGGTCGTATCCATAAACTAGGTTGAAAATTGCCTGCTAGATAGGTTTATCTGAGATTTACAGACTAAATTTTCTCAGCCGGGTCTGTCGGCCTCCTTTTGTAACTCAAGCAACTTTTGCCTTGGGATTGCCTGATGGTTCATACCCGCTTTGCCACTCCAGATAACGCTCGAGTTTACGCCATCTGTGGCATAAATTCTCTTACCATGAGGTATGTCCATTCAAATACGAATCAAAAATTTGTTGGTGCAAATTGAGGCGGAGAGTTTTCGTTTGTGCCGGGTCGAGTCGCACCCCGCCTTCAAGTCCTGGGTTAGCCGAGAACCTAAACTGAGCGAAGGGCTGGCGAGTGTACGGAAATTTTGGCAGATTTTTTGCGAGTATGTGAGCCACGACGACCCTTTGGTGCCGCAGTATATTGACCAGGTCGAGAAAACTACCAACGATATCTCTCGTAGCATTGACCAGATGTACCAGGCGCTGGGCTTTGAGCAACCCTCGAGCACCCGCAAACCGAACTAAGCCGCCCCAAATCTACCCATACAGAAACGGAAAACAAACCTAATCCTAACAAATTACCTGTGCATCGTCATTGAAAACCGCGACCCTTCGGCTTTGCCGAAGGGTCGAAATGAAGGTATGGTGTGGCTATTTACACGGATTTCTTGTGATTCATCTTGTGGATGAAAAACCCGGGTAGTTATGGGGAAGCAGCCCACGCTCGAAAGCGGCTTTGCTGAGTTCTTCGCGGAAGTTGGGGTGGGCAATGCTGATAAGGGCTTGGGCCCGCTCGCGCAGGCTCTTGCCAAAAAGCTCGGCTACCCCATATTCGGTCACAACATAGTGGACATCGGCCCTGGTTGTCACAACCCCTGCACCGGTTTTTAGCAGCGGGACAATGCGACTAAAAGTGTTGTTCTTGCCGCTACTGGGCAGTGCGATGATGGGCTTGCCGCCATTGCTGGCCGCTGCTCCTCGGATGAAGTCGAGCTGTCCGCCGAAGCCGGAGTAGATGCGGGTGCCGATGGAGTCGGCGCAGACCTGACCGGTGAGGTCAACCTCGAGGGCAGAGTTAATGGCAATCATGTTGTCGTTGCGAGCCACTACAAAGGGGTTGTTGACCCAATCGGCGGGTCGCATCTCGAAGAGGGGGTTGTTGTGGACGAAGCGGTAAAGCCGTTCGGAACCGAGCACGAAGGTACCCACCACCTTGCCCGGCAGCAGGCTCTTACGCTGCCCGGTCACGATGCCTTTTTCCAGGGCTTCCATCACGCCATCGGAAACCATCTCGGTGTGGATACCAAGGTCTTGCCGTCCGGTCAGGTTGGCCAGCACGGCATCGGGGATGGCCCCAATACCCATCTGCAAGGTACAGCCATCATCAATCAGGTCGGCCACATACTGGCCAATTCTGGCCTCTACCTCTCCAAAAGTGTCTCGAGGCAACACCGGTAGCGGGAAGTCTACCTCAACAAAGGCTGCAAATTTGGAAACATGCACAAAGGTGTCTCCCAGGGTACGGGGCATTTGTGGGTTCACCAGGGCAATAACCCGCCGGGCATTCTCTACCGCCGCTTTGGTTGCAATAATTTCCACGCCCAGGCTTACAAAGCCAAATTCATCCGGGGGAGAGACCTGCACCAGGGCATAATCGAGCGGCAAAACCCCCCGCTTGAATAGCCACGGAACCTGATGCAGCGAGATGGGCACGTAGTCGGCCCGCCCGCTATTGACGGCTTCCCGATCGGCGGGGCCTACGAACAGGGAACGGCGGCGAAAGTGGCCCTCCATCTCAGGAGCCAGGAAGGGGTCGGAGCCCAGTTGGAGCACGTGAACCAGCTCCACGTTTACCAGTTCATCTTTGCGTTTCGCCAGGGCTTCCAGGAGGGGAGTGGGGGTGGCGGCGTTGCCCGAGACGAAGATCCTCGAGTTGCTCTTGACCAGCCCTGCGGCCAGCTCGAGGTCAACCAGCTTGCTTTGATAAACCTTCTCTACTTCACTCCGCCCGAGGGCTTTACCCGTACGTGAAATCAGTTCCATGAACCCATCCTAACCTGCCCAAACAGGACAGATGACAGGGGGTTGGGGGAAGGGAAGTGGGGAAGAAAAAGACGCTGTACCGATAAAGAAGTTTTGACCCAGACGATACACCATGCGCCGTAGGGCTGTGCGGCCCAACACACCATTTCGCTCCAGGCCGTAACGCGAATATAACGCTCGAGCCGCTACGCTACAGGGCATGAAAGGGGGAGTCATGCGCCCAAAGGCGGTGACACTCATTGTCCGAATGTGGCAAGGGCCCGATGGCACCGTGAAGGCATCTGTCAAACCCGCCGATGGCGGCGAGATCCAACATTTTCCCGATCTGGCGGCCTTGCTACACTACCTCGAGCAGACCCAGCAAGCGTTCGATGCAAAACCGGGGGAACCGCAGGGCTTACGCTAGGGTTGGGACTTGGTTGTAGTTGAGCTGGTGCCGGTCAGTTGTCTGGCTTTTGCGTCTGGCAAAATGAACCCTGCCGAAACCACATACTTCAGCGCATCTTCGATGCTGATGTCTAGCGGAATTACGTCTGCAGTGGGGACAACTATGGCCATCCCCGAGGCCGGTACAGGGCTGGTCGGAACCAGCACCACGGTGTAGCCCTCCGGCAAGGGGGACAGTCTCCTCCCCACCTCCGGGCTGGCGATAAAGCAGAGCACATATAAGCCCTTGCGGGGATACTCGACCAGAGCAGCCCTCTGGAACTGCACCTCTGGTTGCCCTAACAAGGTGTGAGATATTTGTTGAACCGCGTTGTACACCTCGCGTACCAGCGGGATGGATTTGATGCTACGGTCAATGGCCCCGAAAATTAACCGGCCAACATAGTTGCCGGCGAGCGCTCCTACCAGCGCCACCAGTCCAAGGGTTGCCACAATTCCTAAAATCGGCAGGAAGGGCAACAGCCACCGGGAGGGTTCTGCATCTACTGTACGTAAAATGCTTCCAATAATGTTGTTCGACCAGTTGTAGACCCATACCAGTACATAAACGGTCACGGCGATGGGAAGCGTGGAAAGCAGACCGGTCAGGAAGTAGCGACGGAGTCTGGAACCCATATACCTCAAGAGTCTAAGGCCGGAGGGCCCCTTGAATAGGGTTTCCCTCACCGACGGATGCAGCATGGGGGCCTACCGCACCCGCCGGTGTGGCTTGCCAAGTGCTCTCATGATGTGTTTGAGATTGGTACCCATAAAGTCCCCCTTCTTACCTAAGCCTGCTACACTCAGTCCCGTGAATGCCTTTGCCGATTGGCTTTTTGTGGTGGTGTGGATAGTGGCGCTATTTGCCACCTTTATCCCGGTGGCGCCTGCCGGATTCATCATCGTGGGGACGGCCTTGCTGCACGAACTGTTGGTGGGGTTTGGCGAGATTTCCCTTCCGGTCTGGGTTGCTCTGGCAGTTTTGACGGTTTTATCTTCGCTGGTGGACAATATCGCAGGCGCGTTGGGGGCCAAACACTTCGGAGGCAGCCGACAGGGAGTATGGGGTGCATTTATAGGGGGCATTATGGGTATTTTTGTACTGCCCCCGCTGGGGTTGTTTCTGATGCCCTTGGTGGGCGCCTATGTGGGTGAACTGGTGGCGGGCCGTTCTGCCGAGGCTGCCTTGCGCGGAGCCTGGGGGGCTGTACTGGGCTTGCTGGGAGGGCTGGCGGGAAAATTTTTGATTCACCTGCTGATGGGGGTTCTGGTTATCCAGGCCATTTTTTAGGTATCAGTTGGTAAGTCGAGCATTTCTTCGGCCTCGCTTTGGGCTTTCGGCAATCCATCAGATGTTTGCAGGATACCGATCTACCGCCCTCGAGGTTCTTTCAACCGCTTTGGGAGATAAGGGCTATACTTGGACTTCAGATGGGGTATGTTCTCATCAGTCGGAAAGGTTGCCACCTCTGCGAGGAAGCCGAAGCCTTGCTGAAAGCGCAGGGCATCGCGTATACCTTTCAGGACGTAGATGCCGATGAGCACTTGAAAAAGGTCTATACCTTCCGGGTTCCGGTGCTGCTTAAAGAGGGCAAGGTGCTCTTAGAGGGCAAGTTTACACCGGAGCGCCTGGCCAGGAAGGTATCTTGATAGCCGGAGGCTTATGTGGATCCAATCCTGATCGAAATCGGTTCGCTGCAAATACGCTGGTATGGGCTTTTCCTGGTTCTGGCGATATTTGCTTCTTTCGAGATTGCCAAGCGAATTCTGAAGGGCTGGGGCCTTGACCCCGACCGCTTTGAGCAAATTGCCTTCTGGGCCGTTATCTGGGGGGTGATTGGGGCCAGGGTAGGTTATGTGCTAACCAGCCCCGGCGACTTCAGCAGTAACCCCGTTTCGGCCCTTTACATCTGGCAGGGAGGCCTTTCTTTCCACGGGGCCATTATTGGGGGCCTGATTCCCTTCATCTACCATTACTACCGTCATAAAATCCCGGTCTGGGCCTATCTGGATGCGGTAGTGCCGGGCATTGCGATTGGTATTGCGGCAGGGCGGTTGGGCAACATCATGAACGGCTCCGACACCGTGGGACGCCTGACCAACTGGCCCATTGGGTTCACCTGGCCGGCTTCGGCCAGCGGGTTTCCGGGGGTCTGCCCTGGCATCAACGATATCAGCGAGGTGGTTCGGTGTGCTCCAGAGGCCATTGTGCGCGGCCCGGTTCACTTCACCCAGCTTTATGGGGTCTTGATTGGGGTGGTGCTGCTACTCCTGTCTATCTACTGGTTGCGGCAGAACCGGGCCTACGGCTACGTTTTCTGGCAGTTTGTGCTCTGGTATAGCGTGTTGCGCTCGGTGTTCGAGGAGACCTTCCGCCTCAATCCACTGTGGATCAAGGCATATGTGAACGAACAAGCCGGTATCGGTCTTTTTACTGCAACCCAGATTATCTCGGTACCGCTGGTAATTGTGGCTATCGTCTTCCTGATGCGATGGAAGGGGCAGCGCGAGAACCCTCCCAGCCCGGTAGGGCCGGTTACGGTGGGGCCAGCGCCCAAGCCCGGCTCTTCCAGAAAGCACAAAAAACGTTAGAGCCTGCTCTGATTCCAGGTTCCCGTGTTTATAGAACGGGAAAATAGACCCTCGAGCTCCCTTTTTGGCAATACAATCGGTTAGATATGGCACATGCTGTGGTGATTCTTGCAGCGGGCCTGGGAACCCGCATGAAGTCCAAACTACCCAAAGTCCTGCACCCTTTGCTGGGAAAACCCCTGGTGGGCTACTGCATAGATACTGCCTTTGCCAGCGGAGCCGAAAAGGTGGTGGTGGTCATCGGCCACGGGGCCGAGCGGGTGCGTCAAACCTTCGAGGGCTACCCCAACCTGCACTTTGTGGTGCAGGAGCAACAACTGGGTACGGCCCACGCCCTGGCGCAGGCCCAGCCCGTGCTGGCAGGTTTCCAGGGCCCTATTGTGGTAACCCAGGGCGATACCCCCCTCACCCGGGTCGAGACCCTCACAGGCCTGGTGGCTGCCATGCAAGCCGAGGGAGCCGGGATGGCCCTGCTCACCATGCGCCTGGACGACCCCACCGGTTACGGACGCATCCTGCGAGACGAACAGGGCCAGATTCTGGGCAACGTCGAGCAAAAGGATGCCACCCTCGAGCAGCAGGCCATTCGGGAGATCAACCCTGGCGTCTATTGTTTTGACCCCACCCTGTGGGAAAAGCTAAAGCGGGTTGGGAACCAGAACGCTGCGGGCGAATACTACCTGCCCGATCTGATTCGTATTTACCGCGAGGCGGGTCAGAAGGTCGCATCTGTAGAGTCGAAGGACACCGGCGAGCTGCTGGGGGTGAACTCCCGCGCTCAACTGGCCGAAGTGGAAAGGGTGTTGCTCCAGCGCCTGCGGGCCGACTGGATGAACCGCGGGGTGCGGATGATTCAGCCCGAGACCATCTACCTAGAGCCTGGTGTGGAGCTGGCGCCGGACGTAACCCTGTGGCCGGGGGTGATTCTGCGGGGCCAAACCCGACTGGGCGAGGGGGTGGAGGTGGGGGCTTATTCGGTGCTCACCGATACGGTGGTCGAGGCGGGGGGCAAGATCAAGTCTCATACGGTTTGCGACGAGGCCTATGTCTCGAGCGGGGCCGATGCCGGGCCGTTTGCCCGCCTGCGGCCCAAGGCCTACCTGGAAGAGGGCGCCCACGTGGGCAACTTTGTTGAACTCAAGAATGCCCGCCTGGGCAAGCGGGCCAAAGCCGGGCACCTGGCCTACCTGGGCGATGCCGAGGTGGGGGAGGAGTCCAACATTGGCGCCGGGGTGATTACCGCCAACTACGATGGCCAGCGCAAACACAAGACCACCATCGGCAAGCGGGTGTTTGTGGGCTCCAACAGCGTTCTGATTGCACCCGTCACTCTGGCCGACGGCTCCTTTATTGCCGGTGGCAGCGGCATCAACCAGGACGTACCCGAGGACGCGCTGGCCATTGCCCGCGAACGCCAGCGAAACATTGAGGGTTACATGAAACGCAAACGGGGCGAGGGGTCTTAGGCTACCCTATGATCTCCCTGGGCCGAACCCATTTGCCGACCCTTGTGTTTTTTCGCGCTTTTTTGATGCGGGGTGCCTGCGCTTTCAGATGGGCTTCAGCCAACGGAGTAAACTGGGGATAGGAGTGTGCTATGAACCTGGGAATGACGGAAATCCTGATCATCTTGCTGATTGCCTTGCTGCTTTTTGGCCCGCGCAAGTTGCCCGAACTGGGGCGTAGCCTGGGGCAGAGTATCCGCGAGTTCCAGCGGGGCGCCAAAAGCATCCGCGAGGAGTTTGAAAAAGCCGCCGACGTGAAGGAGTTCAAAGAAATCAAGGAAGAAATCAGCAAGCCTCTGGAGGAGATCAAGAAACCCCTCGAGGCCAGGGAAGAATCTAAATCCTGAAGGGGTCAACCATGCGTGAAGCCCCTTTGATGGAACACCTCGAGGAGCTACGTAACCGCCTAATCTGGTCTATTGTGGCCTGGGCGGTTATGACGGCGGTAGCTTTTACCTTTCGAGTACAGATTTTGGAAGCCTTACGGCGCCCGCTGGATGCCTATAACGCGAGCGCCTCACTAAAAGCCGAACTCATTGTTCTGAACATCACCGAGCCTTTTCTTACCGCTTTCAAAGTGGCCGCCTTCGGCGGGCTGGCACTGGCTCTGCCATTCATTGTTTATCAAATCTGGGCCTTTATTGCACCGGGTTTGTACGCTCACGAGCGCAGGCTGGCGGTTCCCTTCATTCTGGGGGCGGGTTTTAGCTTTGCCCTGGGGGCGGTGTTTGCCTACTTTGTGCTGCTGCCCTTCGCTGTGCCCTTTTTGCTGGGTTTTTTGGGCGATGTGGTCACACCGCAAATCTCCATCGGGATGTACATGGGCCAGGTGGTGACGTTCCTGGCCCTGATGGGCATTCTCTTCGAGATGCCGGTGGTGAGCTACCTGTTGGCCCGCCTGGGCTTTCTCACCAGCCGTTTCCTGATGAGCAACTGGCGCATTGCAGTGGTGCTTCTCATCACGCTGGCAGCCCTGATCACACCTACTGTGGATGTGGTCAATCTAAGCCTGGTCTCCATCCCCCTGATGGTGCTCTATGGTTTTTCAATTCTGCTGGTCAAGTGGGCAGAACGCAGCCGCCCCAAAGAAGTTGAGCCCAGTGCTGTCTGACGCATTAAGCCCTACCGTTTCCAGGTACCTGCCATGGCGTGCGAGCTGTGCGGTTGGGGTGCAATACCGTCTTTATCTGAACACTTTGTACAGAGTCGTATAAATGCTTATACAGATTACAGATATAAAGGCAACGCCACGGCTCTAGCTGCGCTGCGTGATGAAAGCCGAATCTGATGGCTGTTGTCCCTCCCCTACGGCGTAGGGGAGGTTAGGTGGGGTTGCTTAGCAGCATCTTTGTGGAGTGGAGCGATTCAGGCCCTCGCCCAATACCCTCCCCAGCCCTCCCTACGCAGTAAGGAGGGGGCTTTAGGTCAATCCCTCTCAAAGACCTGCAAGTGTTATGAACATCTCTACGACGGTGTACTTTGCAGGCCATGGGAATGATGAAGTAGGGAATACGGGGAATATAGGGGATAGGGGACAGGCCTTTGAAAACCGCAACCTTTCTCCTGCCGCTCACCCCCACCCTGCGCGGAGGCGCAGTTCAGGAATTTTGTCTGGTCTCCACTCCTTGGCATGAATCGAGAAACGACTTTAGCCTGGCCTTGCTTGATAAGATGTTTACCAGAAGCCTTGCTTTGAACTGGCAACCTTGGTATACCATTGAGGTCATGGATCAGCGCATTGCAGACCTGCGTAAACAAGTGGATCAGATCAACCGCGAACTGCTCCGGTTGCTTTCCGATCGGGGGAAGCTGGTGAGCGAGATTGGGCGGGTGCAGACCGAGCTGGGGCTGGCCCACTACGACCCCAAGCGCGAAGACGAGATGCTGGCTTATCTCACCAGAGAAAACCCCGGCCCCTACCCTGACGAGACCATCAAGCGGCTGTTCAAGGAAATTTTCAAAGCCTCGCTGGATCTGGAAGAGCAGCAGGACAAGCAAAAATTCCTCTATTCACGGCAGGTCAAGCCCGAGGACACCACCGTGAAGGTGGGGGAGGTGGTTTTTGGGCAGGGTAAGGTGCTGGTGGCCGGGCCTTGCTCCATCGAATCGGAAGAGCAACTGTTGGCAACCGCCAAGTATCTGTCGGGCTATGGCATCAAGGTGTTGCGAGGCGGCGCTTACAAACCCCGTACCTCCCCTTACGGTTTCCAGGGGATGGGGGAACCCGCCCTGAAGCTGGGTCGTCAGGCGGCTGATGCCCATGGCATGGTGTTTGTAACGGAGGTGATGGACACCCGCGATGTGGAGCTTGTAGCCCAGTATGCCGACATTCTGCAGGTGGGCACCCGCAACGCCCAGAATTTCGCCTTGCTGCGCGAAGTGGGCAAGGCCAACAAGCCGGTTTTGCTCAAACGAGGTTTTGCCCAGACCATCGAAGAGTGGTTCTACAGCGCCGAATACATCCTTTCGCAGGGCAACGCCGAGGTGATTTTGTGTGAGCGGGGTATCCGCACCTATGAAAAATGGACGCGCAATACCCTCGATCTCTCGGCGGCCATACTGGCTAAACAACTGACCCACCTGCCGGTGATAGTGGACGTAACCCATGCCGCCGGGCGGCGCGACCTGCTGGCCCCGCTGGCCAGGGCGGCCCTGGCGGCGGGTCTGGATGGGGTTCACGTTGAGGTGCACCCCAACCCCAAAGTGGCCCTTTCCGACAACGAGCAGCAACTCGACTTTGCCCAGTTCGAGCAGTTCATGAAGGCGATCGAAGACCTGATGCCGAAAGAGACCTCGAGGGTCTAGCTCGATTGAGCAAATGTCAGTTTCTTCCCTGACCTCTAACCTCTATACCCTGTACCCTATTAACTGTGGGACTTTTTGACAATTTAGTGGGGGCTTTCCTCAAACTAACCGACCCTACGCCGGAATATACCGGGCCGCGTTGCCTGCTCGAGCGCAACAGCGTGGGGGGGTGCGACAAGTGCCAGCAGGTCTGCCCGCATCAGGCCATTAATTTGCAAGCCTTCACGGTTGAAATAGACGAGGTGAAGTGCACCAGCTGCGGGCTGTGCACCGCAGTTTGCCCAGGTCTGGCGCTGGAGTTCCCGCTTGGCCCCATTCAGGAGAAGCTGCACCGGGGGCGGGGCCAGCTTAGATGCTCCAAAGCGCCTGGGGCAGGCGACGAAATTCATTGTCTGGGACAACTCACACCAGGAGTCTTGGCCGAATCGGGTTCCCGTTATGGCTTGCTTACCCTGGCCCACGGCGACTGTGCAAGCTGCAAAATCGGCGGCCCTTCCATTCCCGAACGGGTGCAGTGGGCGGTGGAGGAGGGGAAAAAGTATTTTCCGGGGCTCGAGGTGCACCTGCAGCAAGATGCGCTACGCGGGGCGGAGGTGGGCCGCCGGGAGTTTTTTGGGGCCATGTTTGGCGGGGCCAAGCGTTCCGCCGCAGAACTGGTACCCAACCTGCCTTTACCCCAGCCGGAAACCTACGAAGATAAACGCGCAGATCATCCCGCCGAGTTGCGTTTGCGCAGGGTGGCGGCTCATCGCGCTAGCGCAGTACGCTGGCCCCGGATTGCCGTGGCTGAGGGGTGTACGTTGTGCCCGGTTTGCACCAATGTGTGTCCTACCAAGGCGGTTGAGCGTGAACGCGACGCCGTGGAGGGGCTGAGCGAAGAGTACGTCTTGAAGCTGAATGTGTCGGCCTGTACAGGCTGTGGGGCCTGTGTGGAGAGCTGCCCTCCGCAGGTCATTTCGATGGTCGAAGCCAGCCGGGAGGAGGTGCTGGGCGAGCCGCTCGAGCTCTACCGGGGTACGCCTCCCTGGTACGACCTCTAGGGGCCGAAAACTACACCAGGTGCCTGCGCCGTTGGAAAGCTCAAAAGTCCAGCGTCACCACTCTAGCTATTTTGTACTTTGGTCAGAATCCGGAACGCCACTGGCTTGGAGAGTACCAGGGCGGTGGTGGTGGTACCATAGACGCCCAGTTTCTGGTTGAGCATTTGTTCTAACTCCTGCACCGAGCGGAACACGGCGCGAATCTGGTAGCCATCGCGCCCGGTCAGATTCCAGAACTCGAGCACGTTGGGCAGTTCTGAGATATAGCGTATGGCTGCATCGTGATTGCTGTGGGACAC
The DNA here is from genome assembly GCF_017497985.1 of Meiothermus sp. CFH 77666. Taxonomy (NCBI): domain Bacteria; kingdom Thermotogati; phylum Deinococcota; class Deinococci; order Thermales; family Thermaceae; genus Meiothermus; species Meiothermus sp. CFH 77666. The sequence goes on along the minus strand of NZ_JAGDFV010000006.1, from coordinate 20,109 downwards.
CTCGGCGCGAATGAAGACCTCGAGCGAATAGCCAAGCTTCCCGGGATCCACTACGGCCTGGTATCCCCGAATAATCCCGGCTTCTTCCATGCGGCGCACCCGCTCGGCCACCGCAGGGGCCGATAAACCCACCTGCCGTCCGATCTCGCTGAAAGGCATCCGGGCATTTTGTTGGAGCAGCTCGAGGATTTTCCAGGAGAGATCATCCATGATTTTCGAATCTATGGTCATGGCCCCATTTTACTTTATTTATACTGGTTATCTAGCTGTATTTGTTTCGTTATGCCATTCTCAAACCCCGAGTCGCCTACTACCATAAAGACATCGGCTTGGATTGAGCTGATCGAGGAGAAGGATATGAAACACGCCATCAACGCCAAAACCTTGGAGCAAAACGCCCTCGCTGCCCATACCCTCTTCGTTCAAAATCGAGACAACCGACTGGACTGGTTGGTAGATCGGCATTTTGTGGTTGAGCATCTGGTTCCAACCTTGCTGTACCGGTTGCAAGCCCACCTTCCAATAAGGGCCGATGAACTGGTCGACCTATGGGCTGATCACCTGGGCTTGTCCGAGACCTTGTTGGAGGCCTGGAGACCTAAACTCGAGCCCCTATTTGCCGAATACCTTCATCTGCTAGCTTCCGAGTTGCAGGTACATGCCCAAAACCCCCATTTGGTACACCGTATGTTGAGTCGGGCGAGCTAAAGTGGTTCTCAGAGGAGCTTGCTCCTAACAGCAGTTTTTGCGGTGCGGGGCACCTTACGCCTCTCACATAGAGGCGCATGGGTGGAAAAATCGAAAAAAATCTACTGATACACTTGGCACAGTCGGTTTGGGCAAGTCCAGACTGGCGTATGCACGCAAAACTAGAGCCAAGGTACAACAGCAGTGCCCAAAGGTTTGACACATTGCAGCCAGACCCCTAAAATACCGTTTGCTGTCCTGCGGGTTTCGCTCCACTATGGGTGAGCAAACCGTTTTGACCGCTCCGCGCTGGGGCATCGTCTAATGGCAGGACAACGGTCTTTGGAACCGTCGGTCGTGGTTCGAGTCCACGTGCCCCAGCCAACCACCCTCCGCATGGTTCGGGGGGTTTTTGCTTTCTGATTGGCCAGTGTGACATATGGGCGTTACCCCGGCCCCTGGTTTGCTACTATCTAGATATATGGCGGAAGCTGTGCAAAGTGACAAAATTTTGGTGGTTACCTCGAGCCTGACCCTGCGTGCCTTGCTCGAGCTGGCCATCGAGGAGCAGGGTGTGGAAGCTCAATTTTTTGAGAAAGCCCAGGAAGGTCTGGATTTTCTCAAAGCCCATACACCCCGCGCGATTGTGCTGGATGATGGAATTGAAATTGACCCCTTTTCCATTGCTTCCCGCCTGAAAATGAGCCGTCGGTTGCGGGAAGTGCCGGTAATACTTTTCATCGGTGATAGCGATGATCGCACCAAGCTTACGGCTGAATTTGCTCGAGTGGAGCATGTAATCTCCAAACCGGTAGACCGGAAAGCCTTTGCCAGCATCCTGCGGAACCTTCCCCAGCAACAGCCCAGCATCTAGCCTAGCCTTACCCAGTTGCCCATAGGATACCCCAAGCCAATAGCGGCTTCCGAAATGACCCATCGAATCTCGTCTGGGCAATATCCCAGGAACGGGCTTGGTTACCTTTGGGCAGAATCGGTATTACAAACAATCTAATCTGCGGCTGCTACACTAACCTGCGTGCGTAGATTGCTCCAGATTGTGCGGGTTGTGTTCATTGCCGGATTTTTGGGAGCTACGGGGGCTGCGGGCTACGTGGCCTGGCTCCTGCTGCGCGACTTGCCCAGCCTCGAGACCCTCGACGACCTGCGATTTACCGCGACCTCGACCTTCTATACCCGCGATGGCATCCCGATTGCCGACCTGGCCTCGGTGGAGGATGGGCGGGCCATTGCCCGGCAACTGGTTCGCCTGAGCGAAGTGTCGCCTGCGGCGGCAGTGGCGGTGGTGGTTTCAGAGGATCAGCGCTTCTTCAAACACTACGGCATAGACTTCATCCGCCTGTTTGGGGGTCTGTACTACTCCTTACGCGGCGACCTGCAAGGGGGCTCGACCATTACTACCCAGGTGGTCAAAAATACCTTGCTGCGCGATCTGGCCTTCGAACGCCGAAGCATCAGTGGCCTCGAGCGCAAACTCAAGGAATTTCCCCTGGCGATCCAGATTGAACGCCGCTACTCCAAGGAGGAAATCCTGGAGATGTACCTCAATGTGGTGCCCTGGGGGGGCAATGCCCAGGGCATCTGGGCAGCCGCTCAGGCCTACTTTGGCAAGGAACCCTCCGAACTCAACCTGGCTGAAGGGGCCTACCTGGCCATTTTGTTGCCAGCCCCCAACCCCCGCTATCTGGACTACGCCTCTACCCGGCGTCGTATGAAGGTGTTGCTCGGCAACATGGTGACCGAAGGATGGGTTAGCCAGGCCGAGGCCGACGCAGCCTGGCGCTACAAGCTGGTGCCCAAGGGCTGGGAAGTGGCCTACGACGACAATGGCAACCTCAAGAGCGCCAAACTGATAGACCCCAGTGTGCGTATTGTGCCGGAACGCAACGTCCGGCTGGCCCCTTATTTTGTTTACGAGGTACAGCGCTACCTGAAGGAAAAAATCGGTTCTGACAAGCTTCGAGAGCAGGGGGGGTTGCGCATCATCACCACCCTTGACCTGAAGATGCAGACCGCTGCCGAGAAGGCCGTAGTGGGTCGCCGCCTGCCCGACCAGGCCCAGTTGGCGCTGGTGGGCCTCGAGCCCAACTCGGGCGAGGTGCTGGCCATGGTAGGAGCACGTCCCGGTACGGAAGGCGAGTTCAATCGGGCTACCCAGGCCTGGCGCAGTCCCGGCTCAGCCATCAAGCCCTTTACCTATGGCGTGGCCCTCGAAGCGGGCTGGACCCAGGCCACCACCGTGCGCGATTCCCCCGTTGAGTACCCCACCCCACGCGGGGTCTGGCGACCCAAAAACTTCGACGGACGGTATCTGGATCGTCCGGTCAGCCTCCGCTACGCCCTGGATCGTTCGTTGAACTTACCGGCCATTCGTACCGCCGAGGCCATTGGGGTACAGCGCCTGGGGGACAAGCTACGGGCTGCCGGGTTTCGCCTGACCGGCAACATGGCCGTGCTGGCTAACTCAATTGGTGGGGGGGCCGATATTACCCCTATCGGACTGGCAGCCGCCTACGCCAGCTTTGTCAACGGGGGTTACTGGGTTGAGCCGCGCCTGGTGTTGCGGGTTGAAGATAGCAATGGCCGGGTGATCTACCAGCCCGAAACCAAAAAGGTACTCCTCTGGACCCCGCAAGTGGCCTACCAGATCTGGGACATGCTCAAGGGCTACGTCTACGATGTTCCCCCCGGTTTTCGCACCAGCCTGGCCTGGGAGGCTCGCATTCCCGGACGCATTGTGGGCGGTAAGACCGGCACCAGCGACAATGCAGTGGATTTGTGGTTTGCCGGAGCTACCCGAGGGCTTGTTGCTACGCTTTGGGTGGGCCGCGATGACCACAAGCCCCAACGCATGGGAGGCGTCGAGCCGAGCAGCTCGATGGTTAATCCTCCTATCTGGCGCGATTTTGTAGAACAGGCCTTGCGGGGCCGCCCTGCCGGCGACTTTCCTCAGCCTTCGGGGCTGGTTCTGGCCAATTTCGACCTGCTAACCGGTAACGACAGCTCGAGTGGGGTTGCTGCGCTCTTTCCAGCCCGCCAGGTGCAGCGCACTCAGGCGGTTGTGCGGGACGCACCCCCTCAGCCTACCTACATCTCGCGGCCTGGTCCGGTGGTTGCCAGCACCAATGCCTATCAAACCATCGCAGTGGATCGGGGTACTAACTGCCTGGCCTCGCCCCAGACCCCTACCGAACGGGTGATATGGCTGCAAGTACCGGATGGCCGCGTCAACGATTATCGGTGCAACTAGCAGGGGGCTCCCGTACCAAACCTATCCGGTTTGACATTTGCTCCAGTTGCATTTATTGTTTCCTCAGATGGTTTGGTATACCACTACCACTACCTGAGGCGGCAACTCCCTCGAGTTGTCGCCCCTGCCTGCCTACCCTGGCGGGTTTTTTGTTTCCCAGAGGAGAGGCCATGAGAATCGGAATTGTTGGAGCTACCGGAGCCGTTGGCAAAGAGCTACTGAGTGTACTAGAAAAGCGCAACTTTCCCGTTTCTGAGCTGCGATTATATGCTTCGGCCCGCTCGGCAGGCAAAAGCCTCAAGTTTCGCGGGAAGGAAGTGAACATCGAAGCCTTACCAGAGACTCCCTTGCCGGTGGATGTGGTGTTGGCAAGTGCGGGGGGCGCTATCTCCAAGCAGTACGCCCCAATCTGGGCTAAACAGTCGGTCGTAATCGACAACTCCTCAGCCTTCCGCTACGACCCCGAGGTGCCTTTGATTGTGCCGGAGATCAACGCTCACGCGATTCGGGGCCACAAAAACATCATCGCCAACCCCAACTGCACCACCGCCATCCTGCTCATGGCGCTTTATCCCCTTCACAAAGCCTTTGGGGCCAAAAGAGTGATTGTCAGTACCTACCAGAGTTCCTCGGGTGCGGGTGCAAGTGGCATGGAGGAGCTCCTGCACGGCACCCGGCAGTACCTGGCAGGGCAGGCCGTAGAGCACAAAACCTTTGCGTATCCGCTACCGTTTAACGTTATTCCGCAAATTGATGCCTTCCAGGAAAATGGCTACACCAAAGAAGAGATGAAGGTGCTGTGGGAAACCCAAAAGATTATGGGGGACACAGAAATTAAGGTTTCCTGTACGGCGGTACGGGTGCCAACCCTGCGCGTGCATTCCGAGGCCGTGACGGTGGAGTTTGCACGCCCGGTGAGCCCGGAAGCGGCGCGGGAAGTGCTCAGAAGCGCCCCCGGGGTAGACCTGGTGGACGACCCCGCCAATAAACGCTACCCCTTACCGCTAACCGCAACCGGCAAGTTCAACGTGGAGGTGGGGCGTATCCGTAAGAATCTGGTGTTCGATAACGGACTGGACTTTTTCGTAGCGGGGGATCAGCTGCTCAAAGGTGCGGCCCTTAACGCGGTGCAGATCGCTGAACTGCTGCAAAAGCCGGTAGCCAGCTAATAACAGGTCGGATGACCCTCTGCGCCGTGCAAAACTGGGTTTGTCAAACCTGCGGAGCACATTGCCCTGGCTGCACGTCACGAGCAGGATCCAGGTACACACTGAATCTGCAACTCGAAAACTGGCCATCCATCACAGCAACCTGCCAGAAACGACCCGTATACTCATCCAGGAGGTTTGGCTATGCGTAAATGGCTTGTTCTAATGGTCTTGTTGCTCACCCCGGCTTTCGCCCAAAGCGTTCAGGTAACCGCTGGTAGCCCTTTTGGGGTCAATGCGGGCATTCGCCTGCCTCTGGTACCTTTCGTGCTGGACGGGCGGGTGTATGCGGGGGCCAACTTCTTCACCGGCGGCCCGGCCTCGCTGGGTGGGGGCGCCGATGTGCTGGTAACGGTGCCCCTGACTGACCTGTACGCAGGTGCGGGGTTGTTTTATGCGACCGGCACCACCGTATCGTTGTTGGCCCAGGGTTCTACCGGTGGGGGTTTGGGGGCCAGAGGGGTGATTGGCACCTATTTGAACGTGGGACTGCCCTTAATCGGTATTTTTGTCGAGGTACACCCGATGTTGTTTTTCTCTGGCTCCAGCACGTTTGGGCTGGGGGGTGCGGTGGGCGTCAACATCGGTTTTTAGTGGCCCAAATAGGCCAAGGGCTGGCACAATGCCAGCCCTTGTTTCTTTCTGGCGGAAATGGCTTCATACCCGTATATTGACCCGTGCTCCACTTTCGAACAGGTGTATGGAGTCAATAAAACGCACCACCTTGGTCTGGTAGCCCATCACGATGGAGTGGGTACGGGCCCCGCCGCCGAAATAGCGCACCCCCTCGAGCAGCTCTCCATGCGTAATGCCGGTGGCCGAGAAAACAATCTGTTTTCCAGGGGCCAGATCGTTGGTGCGATAGATTTTCTTTTCGTCGGCGCCCATGGCCTTGAGGCGCTCGAGCTGCTCTTCGTTTTCCGGCAGGAAGCGCCCCTGAATTTCGCCGCCCATGCACTTGAGGGCTGCGGCGGCCAGCACCCCTTCAGGGGCACCCCCACTGCCCATCATGGCATGCACCCCAGTGCCCCGCACCGCTACCGAGACCGCGGCCACCACGTCGCCATCGGTAATGAGCTTGACCCTGGCGCCGGCTTCGCGTACCTCTCGAATCAGTTTTTCGTGCCGGGGCCGATCCAGGATGACCACCACCAGATCCTCTACCTTGCGCTGCAAAGAGTCGGCGATGATGCGCAGGTTGGCCTCTACCGGAAAATCCAGGCTTACCTTGCCCGCTGCCGGAGGCCCCACCACCAGCTTTTGCATGTACATGTCTGGTGCGCCCACCAGCCCACCCTTTTCGCTGATGGCAATGACCGTGATGGCGTTGGGAAGCCCTTTGGCAGTGATGGTAGTACCCTCGACCGGGTCTACAGCGATGTCCACCTCGGGGCCGCCGCGCCCGAGTACCTCGCCGATGTAGAGCATGGGGGCTTCGTCCATCTCCCCCTCGCCTATCACCACTCGGCCCCTGATGGGCAGTTCCGAGAGCACCTGGCGCATGGCCTCGGTTCCAACCCCGTCCACCTCATCTTTTTTGCCCATTCCGGCCAGCCGGCTGGCGGCCAGGGCGGCTTGCTCGGTGACTCGAGCAATCTCCAGCACCAACAGCCGTTCAATGTCCATCTCGGTCTCGAGTTCCATACTCAGAGCTTACCAGGGTTCGTAGGGGGTATACGCCTGGAAGCACTACCAGACGAGGCTTTACGGCTTGTGTCGGCTCCAGAGCGTGCGGGCGAGGTCGGCGGGGGTAATGCCCCGCTCTGCCAGAACAAACAGCAAATGAAAGAGCAGATCCGAAGCTTCCCACTCGAGCTCCTTGCGGTCGGTGTTTTTGGACGCAATAATTACCTCGCCGGCTTCCTCCCCGATTTTCTTGAGTACCCGATCCAGGCCAGCCTGATGCATTTTGGCCACGTAAGAGCCCTCGGGAAGTGTTTCGATACGGTGCTGAATGGTGCGGTAGACCCTCTCCAGCACCTCGCCCAGGTTAGGGTCAGCGGAGGGGGTTAGGGGGTGGTGGAAGCAACTCTCAGCGCCGGTGTGACAGGCCGGGCCATGTGGGATGACCCTGTACAACACCGCGTCCTGGTCGCAGTCGAGAACCACTTCAATAACCTCTTGGGTGTGCCCAGAGGTGAGGCCCTTGACCCACAACTCGCCCCGACTGCGGCTCCAGAAGGTACTCCGGCGGGTCTGGAGGGTTTGTTCCAGGGCTTCGCGGTTGGCATAGGCCAGGGTGAGTACCTGGCCGGTGCGGGCGTCTTGCACAACCACCGGAACCAGGCCGTTGGCATCGAACTTCACATCCCGGAGGTTCATGGGTACCTTTTCCTTTCGTTGGCGGGGTGATGGGATTATGTCGGCTCATCGGCCAGAGGTGGCTCAATCCGCATGGGTATGCCCTCCTGGGCCAGGTAGGCTTTGAGTTCCGGGATGGGAATCTCGCCAAAGTGAAATACGCTGGCGGCCAGGGCTGCGTCGGCGATGCCGTCTTGCAGAACTTCAGCGAAGTGTTCTTTGCGTCCCGCACCCCCCGAGGCAATGACGGGGATTCCTACCACCTGAGAAACGGCGCGGCAGAGCTCGAGGTCAAAACCTGCTTTGGTGCCGTCGGCGTCCATGCTGGTCAGCAGGATTTCCCCGGCCCCCAGGCGAGCGCCCTTCTCGGCCCACTCCAGCGCATCCAGGCCGGTTGGGGTGCGGCCTCCGGCCACGTACACCTCCCAGGTGTTCCCTTTTCGCCGTGCGTCTATGGCCAGCACCACCGCCTGGTTGCCAAAGTGGTCGGAAAGCTCCTGAATCAGCTCGGGCCGCCGGACCGCCGCCGAGTTCACCGAGACCTTGTCGGCCCCGGCCAGCAACAGGGCCCTGGCATCCTCGAGGCTGCGGATACCCCCACCTACCGTAAAGGGAATGAAGACCTGCTCGGCTACCTGGGTGGCAATCTCGAGCAGGATGCCCCGTTCTTCGTGGGTGGCGGTAATGTCCAGGAACACCAGCTCATCGGCGCCGGCCAGGTTGTAGGCCTTGGCCGACTCGACTGGGTCGCCGGCATCGCGCAGATTCACAAAATTGATGCCCTTGACCACCCGTCCGGCGTGGATATCCAGGCAAGGGATGATGCGCTTGGCTAACACGCAGTTGATTGTCGAAGATTGTGCCATAAAGCGCAAGGGTGGAAGGCTCGGGCCAGGCTTTTATCGTTTTCGCCTTTCCGCTGGTTTGGTGCTTCTTGCCAAATAAAACAACATCTAGCGGTAACTGCTGTCGCCGGATGAGGGGTTGAAACGACGATGCCCAGGCAAATGGTAAGTACCTGGGCTTGGACAAGATTCCTGTCGGGACTGGCCTGGCCTGGTGAGCTCGAGCGCATTTTGACTACCGCGACAACAGGCTCAGGACTTCCACATGATGCGTAAACGGATAAAAGTCATAAGGCCGGACGAAGTGGAGCCGGTAGCCAGCCTGTACCAGCCGGCCAACATCCCTGGCCCAGGTGGCGGGGTCGCAGGCGATGTAGAGAATCTCTTTGGGCCGTCCTTCCAGCAAACCCGCCAGTACTTCGGGGGAAAGGCCGGCCCGGGGCGGGTCAACCATGACCAGATCGGCGGGCAGGTGCTTTGCGAGTACGCGCGCATCGTCTTGTTTGAAAACCAGGTTGTGTGCCCCCAGCCGATCCCGGTCGGCCTCGCCGCGCTTCACTGCGCTGCGGTTGATTTCAATGGCCACCACTTGCTCAAAAAGGGGTGCGAGGTGCAGGCTCAGCACCCCACTGCCCGCGTACAGCTCTACCGCCTTGCGACCCGGAGCAACCAGCCGGGTGGCCTCCCGGAACAGCAGCCCAGCCGCCTTTGGATTGACCTGGGCGAAACTTTGTACATTCACTGTTGAAAGGATGCCTCCAAAGTCCTCCAGAAGGTCGGTGGCCCCCGCCAGGTGTTGGATGCGGCCCCGGAAACGGCCCCTGGGGCTCTCTTCTGCCCAAACCACCCCCGCCATGCCCTCCTGTACCAGCGCCTGGGCGGTTTTCTTGAAAAACCGGGCCTGCCCGCCAATGAAGCCGACCTGAACCTTGTGTTCGTAGATGGAGCCGCGTAGCACGACCTCCTCGAGGCTTGGGAGCGGCCAGCCTGACAGAAGCTCGAAGGCAGGCTGGAGGGGTTCGGCAATGAGCGGGTCGTGGGAGACCCGAGTCAGGTGGCTCGAGCGGGGCTGGCGGTAGGCCAGGCCGCCCAGGGGGTGCAGGGCGTACTGGGCGGTAGTGCGATAGTAAAGGCCCTCTTCGGCTCCGTAGGTGGGGGAGAGCTGGATGGGGGAGACCTCAAAGCTCAGTTTGGCGATGCGTTCAAGGGATTCCTGCACAAACCCCTGCTTGATGGGCAGCTGAGCCGGGTATTCCAGGGGCAGGTCTGCCGAGGGGGGTAACGGCTTAAGGTAACGCGCCGGGTGGGGTTCGAGTACCCGGATAACCTGGCCCTCGAGGTGGTTTTTGCGTTCACGTAGCTCCGCTTCGACCACCTCTCCGGGCAGGGCGCCGCGCACCAGGGCGGTGCCCGATGGGGTTCGGGCCAGCCCCAGCCCTCCGGCGATCAGCTTTTCGATGTGTAACCTGGGCACACCTCACCATACCGCATGACTCGTAAATGTTGGTCTTGGAGGTTGACGCCGCCCTGACGCTGGGGAATAATCAACCCGGTTGGCACAAGGAGGAAACAGGAATGAAAAAGACGTTGTTGCTATTGGCCTCTCTTGCTCTGGCAGGCTCTGCCTTTGCACAAACCTTCATCACCATTGGCTCGGGCGGCACGACCGGGGTCTATTTCCCCGTGGCTACCGGCATTGCCAAGCTGGTCAACGATGCCAACATCGGCGTGCGGGCCAACGCCCGTTCCACCGGTGGCTCGGTCTTTAACATCAACGCCATTGCCTCGGGTGAGCTCCAGATGGGTCTGGCCCAGAACGACATTGCCTTTTACGCCTACAACGGCACCGGAATCGCGGCCTTCGATGGCAAACCCGTCAAGAACATCCGGGCGGTGGGCATTCTCTACCCGGAAGTGGTGCACGTGGTAGCCCGCGCCGGGGCCGGCATCAACACCATTGCCGACCTGCGCGGTAAGCGGGTGGTGATTGGGGATGTGGGTTCGGGCACCGAGCAGAATGCCCGCCAGGTGCTCGAGGCCTATGGCCTCGGCCTGAACGACCTGCGTGAAGCCATCCGTGTGAACCCAAACAACGCGCTAGCCCTCATGCAGGACGGTCGTGCCGATGCCTTCTTCTTCACCGGTGGCCTCGGAGCCTCAGTAATCAGCCAGGCGGCCCAGACCATCCGCGTACAACTGGTGGAAGTGGAGTATGACCGGGTAAAGGAGCTCGCCAAAAAATACCCGTTCTACCGTGCTTTTAACATTGATGGCGGCATCTATCGCGGGGTGGACGTAACCACGCCCTCGGTGGCGGTACTTTCGATGTGGTTGGCCGCCGACAGTGTAAGCGCCGATGTGGTGTACAACATGCTCAAGGCTACCTTCGATAACCCCGAGTTCAAGGCTATTCACCCCAACCTACAACGCTTCTTCAACGTTAACGCTGCGGCTCGTAACCTCCCCATCCCGCTGCATCCTGGCGCTGAGCGCTTCTACCGTGAGAAACGCATTATCCGCTAATCTTTAGCATTTCTGGGGGCGAGTAGCCCTATCATACCGCCCCCTTCCCCGGGGGGGCCGCCCGGATGGGCGGCCACTATTCTGTCCAGGACAACGGATTCGCAATCCCGGATGGCTCTAAATATCTGAAGGGCGCCCTATTCGCCTCATCACGAATCCAGGTAACTCAGTGCTCTGGCAACTTTATTTTCTTGTCATTCCAAACGCAGCGAAGCGAAGTGAGAAATCTGATGCGTCGCAGTCCTCTATATACATTGTACCCATGCAGTACCAGTTTCCTCGTTGCACTGCGTGCACCTCGGAATATCAACAAGAAGTCAAGGGCAGAAGTTGGGCTCATTGAAGCCATCTCAAATACTTTGTTACCAGACCACTCAGAAACAAAATAGACGCAAAGTCGGTTTAGATGTAAAACTATGCAAGCCGGGTCGCTAAAAAGGAGTTGGCGTTTTGCAGGAGGTTGTGAATGAGTAAAGATATGCCGGAAGCCGAAGCCCTGCAACTGGTGGAAGAGACCGAGCTGGGGGGGCGCAAACCCACCAACTGGTCGCGCTGGTTGATTCTGGGCTTGGCGGTGGGGTGGAGCGTTTTCCAGGTCTGGGCCACCTGGGTTGGCTCGCTGGATGCCCTGTTTTTCCGCGCTGCTCACCTAGCGTTTGCTTTTGCGCTGGTATTTCTGGTGTACCCCTTTAACCGCAGGAGCCGCCGGGATCGGATTCCCATCTTTGACTGGATTTTAGGCATTACCGCGACCCTCTCGGCAGCGTATGTGATGTGGCAGTACAAGGAGATGATTGAAGTTCGCGGAGGCCTGGCAAACCAAACTGATTTGATTGTTGGAAGCATTACAATTGTGATGCTGTTGCTGGCCGGGTGGCGCTCGCTAGGGCCAGCTATGCCCATTATTTCGCTCTTGTTCATGCTCTTTGCCCTGACCGGGCCTCAGGGTTTGTTTCAGGGGCAGTTGCCAGGTGCTTTGGGCCAGTTGCATGCGGGGGTGCAGTGGCGTTCGCTGGTGAGCCAGTTGTTCATGAATGCCTCGGATAGCATCTGGGGTACCCCCATCGGGGTTGCAGCGCGCACGGTATTCGTGTTCGTGCTCTTTGGGGCTATCCTCGAGCGGGCCGGGGCCGGGAAGTGGTTCACCGACCTAGCTTTTAGCGTGCTGGGCGGGGTGCGCGGAGGGCCTGCCAAGGCCTCGATTGTCTCCTCGGCGCTCACGGGAGTAGTGTCAGGTTCCTCGATTTCCAACGTGGTGACCAGCGGAACCTTTACCATCCCGGCCATGCGGCGGGCAGGCTACACCGCCGAGAAGGCGGGGGCGGTTGAGGTGGCAGCCAGTTCCAACGGGCAGCTCATGCCCCCGGTGATGGGCGCGGCGGCTTTCATCATGGCCGATTTCCTGGGGGTGCCTTACTCGGCGCTGGTGGTGATGGCAATTGTGCCTGCCCTGCTGGCTTACACCACGCTGTTTATTCTGGTGGATCTGGAAGCGGTCAAGCTGGGTCTGAAGGGTTTGCCCAAGGCCGAACTGCCCAGGTTCTGGCCCACGCTGCGGGCCGGCTTGCACTATGTGTTTCCCCTGGGCTATTTGCTCTATGCGCTGCTCATTATTGAACTCTCGCCCGAACGGGCTGCGCTCAACACCATTTTCTTGATGATTGGGGTGGCCCTGCTGCAAGAACTCTACCGCGCCCAGCGCTCCGGCCAGGGCTTCATGAGCGGGCTTCGTTCCTTTGCCCAGATCCTGATCGAAGGCTTTGCCAACGGGGCCCGCAACATGGTGGGCATTGCCATCGCCACCGGTCTGGCCGGCATCATTATTGCGGTGGTACTCATCACCAACATCGGGTTCGGCCTCACCGACCTGCTGCAAACCATCTCGGGGGGGAATCTGCTGGCGGCCTTGTTCCTGGCCCAGCTCATCAGCCTGGTGCTGGGCATGGGCCTGCCCACCACCGCCAACTACGTGGTGATGGCCAGCCTGGTGGTTCCGGTGGTCACCAAAATTGCCGAGCAAAGTGGCATAGACTATGGCTCCCTGACCTTCTCGGGCATTGAGGTACCTATCCTTAAAATCGTGGCCCATATGTTCGCCTTCTACTTTGGCATCATGGCCGACTCTACCCCGCCGGTGGCGCTGGCGGCCTATGCGGCCTCGGCGATTGCCAGGGGCGACCCCTTCAAGACAGGGGTTCAGGGCTTTATTTACGAGTTGCGAACGGCCCTGCTGGCCTACATGGTTTTCTTCAACCCTGGTCTGCTGATGATTGGGGTGGAGAGCGTGCTCGAGGGCGGTCGCATCATTGTAACGGCACTCCTGGGGCTCACGGCTTTTTCGGCAGCGACGCTTGGATATTTGTTGGGGAATGCCAACTGGTTGCAGCGCCTGCTGTATCTGGCCGCCGCGCTCATGCTGATGCCCAACAACCCCAACACCGAAATCATCGGTATGGGTGTGCTAGGGGTGACACTAGCCTGGCAGTGGTTGGCCCGCCGTGCGGCAGCCTGAGGGAAGGGTTTCCAGGGAACAGTCCTGCTAATGTGCAGGTGTTACGCAGCTAAGTGTCTCCCGCCTATGTTTTGGATAATGACGTGATCGAGAATCATTCGGGTATTGCGCCCAGAGCATGATTTTTTAGCACAGCCTGGATTCATCTCTAAACCTTATGCGGGCGCAACTTAGAGTATGAACCACTTTTCATCGGATGCATTCAGAACCGTCGCCCATGAAGCTTTACCTGGCTGAGCTGACCGACACGAGCTCACCCCTGGCCTTGCGCCGGCGGGGCCTGGTGCAACTCAGCGGGTTGACACTAGCGCTTCAACTGTTGCACCTGACCCTGGCCTGGCTGGCATTGCCTGCCATACCGGGCTTACCGCAGTGGGCAATGTGGACGGTGAGCGGGCTTTTTGCTGCAGTACTGCTCGCTATTGGAGTACTCATAACCCGTCCCTCAACCAGAAGACCCCACCTCGAGCCGCTGCGAGCAATTTTTTTGGCGGCGCTCTGGCTGGGGGTGGCCTTCCTGGCCGCAATTTTTGCGGCGCGGATGGCCCATGGGTTAGGGGTGGTGCTGTTTTTGGCTCTTGGGCTGGTGGGCTACGGGATTACTTTTGGACGCTTGTGGTTTGGGTTGAGCAAAGCGTGACCACCAGGGTTTGCTGCTAGGGACGGGCTTTTTCAGCAGTTGCTCAATTCGGGGCAGGGCCTCCTCGGCCCGCTGGCGGCCCAGTTGGTAAGCCAGGTCGGCCTTGGTGTAGTCGAAGGTTTCGATAGGAGGGTCGGCAGCCAGCGAGATGACCACATCGGCCTGAGACAGCGCCATGCTCAAAAGGCGGCGGCGCGAGGCCTCGCCGGCCTGCAGGGCTGCTTCCAGCGCACTTTTGGGCTCGCTGGGCACGACCCGGTTGGAAACATCCACCGCTACGATGGGCCCGGCCTGCAGGGCTCTGGCTGCCGTGACCGGCACTTTTTCGGCCACATCGCCATCTACCAGAAGCCGTCCGTGCCACTCTACAGGAGGAAAAATGCTGGGTACTGCGCTGCTGGCCGCCAGGGCTTCAGACACTGGCCCGGCCCGAAGCATGACCAGCTCGCCAGTGTTGAAATCGCAGGCCTGGATGACCAGTGGAATCGGACTCTCTTCAATGCGGCGCTGGCCAAACAGGGTGCGGTAGCCCTGGCGAATTTTGCTTCCCTCGGCCAGGTAGGGCCGCCGTACAAAATCCACCAGCCGGGTTACCTGGTACAGGGCGCCGTTTTTTTGCAGGCGCTCGAGTTCGGGATCCTTGAGCCACTCGCTCAGTTCGTTGTGATGTACGTTGATGCCAAAAGCATAGATAGCGGCTGCCAGCGCACCTGCAGAACTACCCGCCAGACCGGCGATGGGAATTCTGGCCTCGGTCAGTACGTCCAGCACCGCCGTGTGTGCACTGCCGCGAACCCCGCCGCCTCCCAGTGCCAGCACAATACCTTCCATATAGTGCATGGTAACAGAAAAATTAGACTGAGTGCAGTGATTTTGATTAAGTTCAGCTAATTGACGCCGAAACGTCCACTGGAAGCCTGATGTTCAAGTCAGGGGGGTTATCAAACGCCAGGGTATTTGAAAGGTGGGGGCTTTGAGTCTGTCGGGGATCTGGACGTGCAAAAACAGAGGTGCCGGTTCAAACGCGTTTTTAAAAGAGGAGGTTCTTGCAGGCATGTTTTGAGCCTCCAAACCCGAGAGTCCCGGTTGGCATCCCGCCTGGATTGGAGATAGGTGAGCGAAGTGGCTGGCGAGAAGTATAAGGAATTTGTCATGTCGGGCTACGCGGCAAAGGGGTAGCATGAAGGATATGGTTCCAGAGCTGTCCAAAGTGCCCGGCATTTTGGGAGAGATATCCAGACGACGCTATAGCGAGGTGGTGGGCCTCGAGGGCCTCGAGTGGGCCGTGCCTGCAGCGGCTCCGCCTTCATTCAGCCAGGCTTTGCGCTTGCCGGGTTTGTCGCTGATTGCCGAGGTGAAACGCAAGAGCCCCTCACAAGGAGAGATAGCGGTGGCGCTCGAGGCTGCCCAGGTGGCCCGCGCCTACAGGGCGGGCGGTGCCAGGGCCATCAGTGTGCTCACCGAACCGCACTATTTTGCCGGTTCAGATCAGGATTTGCTCGAGGTGCGGCAGGCGGTGGACTTGCCCATTCTGCGCAAGGATTTCACCGTACACCCCGTGCAAATTGCCCAGTCGCGGGCGATTGGTGCATCGGCGGTGCTGCTAATTGTGGCGGTGCTGGGTTCTCTGACGGAGGTGTATCTGAAGCTGGCCCATGAGCAAGGTCTGGACGCGCTGGTCGAGGTGCACGACGAGGCCGAGCTCGAAATCGCACTGGCTGCGGGAGCCCCGATTATTGGGGTCAACAACCGCAACCTGGCTGACCTGAGCATTGACCGCTCCACAGCGCCACGGCTGGGCCAGATGGCCCGACGGGCAGGGTTTAGCGGCCTGCTGGTAGCCGAGTCGGGCTACAGCGAACCGGCTCAACTGGTCGAGCTCGAGGGCCTCTTTGATGCGGTGTTGATTGGCACCAGCCTGGCCCGCAGCGCCAACTGGCAGGCGGCAGCAACGCAGATGACCCGTAAGTAGTCGCTCATGAGGACTAGACTGGATATGTAGAGCGTGCTTTTCTGGATGCCGATTCCCTTTGCTCTGACAAGCCCGGCAAAGAGCAGCGCAATTCGAGGCAACGTGCGATTCGCGGTTCGAACGGCAGCGAAGATAAAGGGAGGAATGGATGGCCCTCTATCTTAGCTTGCTAGGCCCGCCCCAACTCTGGCAGGATGGCAAACTCGTCTCGAGCCTGCCCCGCAAAGCGGTGGCGATGGCGGCCTACTTGGCGGTGGAGGGCCAGGCCGTCGAGCGTGCGCGTCTGGCCGATCTGCTGTGGGAAGGAGAGGAAGAGGCGGTGCGGCGGAACCTTCGCCAGGAGCTTTTTCGCCTGAAAAATACCGCCTGGGAACGGGTATTTGAACAAAGCGCTCAGCATATAGGGCTGGGGCCGGTGGAAACCGACCTCGAGGCTTTTCTGACCCAGATGGCGAGGGGGGCCTGGTCGGAGGCGCTGGCCTTGTGGCGGGGGGGATTTCTGGCCGGACTCGACCCCAAGGCCTCGGAGGGCTACTGGGACTGGCTGATTCCCGAGCGCGAGCGGTGGGAGCGCCTCTACCGGGAAGCCATGCTGGGTCTGGCCCGTAGCCAGGAAGCTGCGGGCCACTTGGCCGAAGCCCTCAAGGTCTACCAGAAGCTGCTCGCCGAAGACCCTCTCCAGGAAACCGAACAACAGGCCGTGATGCGCCTCTTCCTGCAAATGGGGGATCGTTCGGCGGCGCTACGGCAGTACGAGCAGTACCGGGTATTGCTGCGGAACCAACTGGGTCTGGAACCCAGCCCGCAGACACAGGTTTTTGGGGTGCAATTGCGGGAAGGGCAGCCCCTGCCCGCACAGCAGCCGGGGGTGGCCCAATTGTTAAGCGAGCCCCCACTGGTAGGCCGCAATGAGGACTGGGCCTGGCTCGAGGCCCATTGGGGGCGGGGCTTGCTGCTTTTGCTGGCCGATGCGGGGGTGGGCAAGAGCCGCCTGGCCCTCGAGTACGCCAAGCATCAGGTAGGGGCCGGCCCTTCCGAGACCCTGCGCATCCGCCAGCGCGAGAGCGGGCAGGGGATTGGTTTTAGCGGTTTACTGGAAGCCCTGCGCCAGGCCCTCGAGGCGCAAAAACTGGGCAACCTCGAGGCTCCCTGGCGGGACGAACTGGCCCAACTGCTGCCCGAACTGGGCCTTCCGCCCAGCAACCCCCACAAGGCGCGGTTCTTTGAAGCCCTGTGCCGGGCTTTGCAGGCCATTGTTCGCCCTGGCGGGGTGGTGCTGTGGGACGATCTGCACTGGCTGGACTGGGCCAGCCTGGAGTTCCTGCCCTACCTGGTACGTCGCGCCAGCAGCCTGGGTTTTTTCCTGCTGGGCACCGCCCGCCCCGAAGCCTTGCAAAAAAACCAGCCCGTGCGCCTCATTTTGCAAGAAATTACCCGAGAAGACCGCCTTTTCCAACGCATGCTTCAGCCCGTGGATGCGCCTGCACTGGTGCAGTTGCTGCGTCAGATGTCGGGCCAGCGCGAAGGGGGTGAGCGCTTTGCAGAACGCCTGTTTCAGGCTACCGAGGGCAACATGTTTTATGTCCTCGAGACTCTACGCTACCTCTTCGACCAGGGGTTGTTGCGGGCCGAAGCCGGGGCCTGGCATACCCCCTTCGACAGCTTCACCTCCGACTACCGCGAGCTGCCCCTGCCCCCCAGTGTGCGCGATGCCTTACTGGAGCGGCTGCAGCGCCTGGGGGAGGGTGCATTGCCCATCCTCCAGGCCCTCGCGCTGGCCGACTTCCCCTTGTCCCCCGACATGGCCGCGGGGCTGTTGCGCCACCTGGGGGCTCCCATCACAGAGCTGGAAAGCCTGACCCAGAGCGGGTTTCTGCGCCTTGACCCCAGCGGCTATACCCTGCGGCACGAGCTGGTACGACAAACGGTGCTGGCCGAGATGAGCGAGTCGCGTCGTCGCTGGCTGCACGCCCGTATTGCCGATGCCCTCCGCGAGGTGGCCGGCCCCCTGCCCCAACTGGCCGCGCACCTCGAGGCCGCCGGGCAGCGCGCCGAAGCCTATGTGGCCCACCTGATGGCCGGGCGCAGCCTGCGCCGGGGGCCGCTGGCCCGGCAAGCCCTGGAGCACTACCATCGTGCCCAGGTGCTGTGCCCCCCCATGGAACCCGACCCCGAGCGCTTTCGAATGCTGATTGAAGCGGCGGAAACCCGGATCACGCTGGGGCAGATACAGATTCCCGAGCGCCAGGAAATGGCCCGGCTGGCCGACAGCTTAGGCGACCATGAGCGTTTTCGGCTGTTCTTGTTGAACGCCGATGCTTCGCTGGCCTCGGGCCGGGTGGCCGAGGGCATCGCGGCGGCGCGGGAGGCCCTGCGTCTGGCCCGAACCCCCTGGCAGCGGGGCCATGCTTTATTTAAGCTGGCCTGGCTCGAGTATCGGGGCGGCGACCCCGATGTGCAGCTCGAGCCCCTCCTGGCCTCCATCCGAGCCTTTCACGATATCGGCGACCAGGCCATGGAAACCCTGGCCCTGCGCAACCTGTCGGGTTACTGGTTCCGGCTGGGCGACCTGGCGCAGTACGACCAGACCTATGCCCAGGCCTTCAAGCTGGCCGCCGAACTGCGCGACGACCTGCTTCTCCGGCGCTTACGGGCCGACAAGGTCATGGTGGACTGGGTCAAGGGGGACTACGCAGCCAGCCTCCAGGTGGCCGAACTTTTGTACCAGGAAGCCCGCGAACGGGGCGACTGGTGGGCGGTGTGGGATGCCCTGCAGGGACTGCTTCTGAACGCAGCCGTACTGGGGCTGGAGCCCGGACTCGAGGCCACCGCCCGGCGGGCCATGGTCGAGGCCGCCGAAGTGGGGGCCTGGCGCGACCTGGCCCTCCTGCGCTCCGACTACGGCAACGCCCTGATGGTGGCAGGCCGCCTGGAGGAAGCCAGAGGCGAGCTAGAGGCGGCCCTTCGCGACCTGCGCGAGATGGGCGAGCGGGCCAGGCTGGGCCATGTGCTCTTCAACCTGGGCTTTACCCTGCTCGAGATGGGCGATCTGGAGCGCAGCCAGGACACCCTGGCCGAATCGGTTGCGCTCTGGCGAGATCGCAAGGAATACCGTCACACGGCCCGCTCCCTGGCCGCCCTGGCCCTGGCCCACCTGAGAGCCAGCGACTGGAAAAAAGCCCAGCAACTCTCGGAAGAAGCCCACGCCCTGCGTGCCGACTGGGCACGGGGCATCTACGACCTGCCCCTGGTGCTGTATGCCAGGGCCCGGGCCCTGGGCGACAGGCGTGGCCAGGCCTACTTGCGCGAAACCCAGCAACTCCTACGCGACCTGGCGCAGGAGTTACCGCCCCATCTTGCACGGCGCCTCCTGGACAACCGCTATGTGGCCTGGGCACTTAAGAAAGCAGTTTAGAAGAACCTGCAATACAGTAACGGCAATATAACGCTGAACTTGTTAGCCTCTGGCTGGCTACAACCCGAAACCCACCAACCGGTTGAGCTTGGAGGTTTTTATGAAACGCCTTTTGTGGCTTTTGAGTATGAGTCTAATTCCTCTGCTGACAGCCTGCCCGGGTGGCGGAGGCGGCACCTCCAGCCTGACGATCTCTCCCAAGCCCACCACCGTAACGGCAGGCACTACCGTCACCTTCAACGCCACCCTCACCAACGCTACAGGCACCATAAACTGGACACTTTCTGGCGCGGGGTCGCTGTCCGCGACCACCGGTACTTCGGTCACCTATACTGCGCCTGCCAGTGTACCCACTCCCGCCACCGTGACTCTGACGGCTACCTCGGGTTCTCTCAGCGACAGTGCCAACTTCACTATTGCCGCGCCTACAACCATTACGGTTGCCGGTACCGTAATTGGTGCCAATCTACAGCCTGTTGCCAGCGCGCCAGTCGTGATTACCTCGGGTAGTACCAATCTAAGCACAACCACCAACGCAAGTGGTGCATTCAGCGTTGCCGGGGTAACGCCTCCATATGACGCAACCGTGGTTACTGGGAACCAATCGCTCATATATAATCACTGGTGCTAGTCACAAAACGATGTCAGCTATACACAGGTCTGGGGAAGCAGCGATGAGGTTCAGGGCGATGATGAGGTAAGCCCACCAAGCGGTAAAGCCAAGTTCAGTACGGTGAT